>JBBSDR010001241.1:0-3043 GCA_038240465.1 Gemmatales bacterium | reverse complement strand
CGTCGCGACCGCCTCACGCACCGGCACGGCCCGCTCGCGCGAGAGGGATGACGCCAGGGCTTCGACTGCTGCCTTGACGGGAATTTTTTCGAGGCGATCCCGATCCTGAGCCTTGGCGCCGAGGCGGCCAATGACGCCTGCCGCCTGCAGGCGAACCGCTTCCTCCTTGTCGAGCCGAAGAGCGGAACCGACCTCCTCGAAGATCTTGCGTGTCTGTGGCCCGGCCAGATCGAGCGCGAGCAAGGCACGCCGGCGCATCAGCACCTCGTTACTGTCGCGCAGGACCTTCATCCATTCCGAGGCGCGTTTGCCGTAAACGGTCTTGTCCGTCTCGTCCTCCTGGGCTTGAACGGGAAGGGCCAGGAGGAGCAGGGCCAGCAGAGGAGAGCAGCGCATGAGGGACCTCGCGGGTTGCGGAAGGCATCGAGGAGAGGACATCGCCTCTGAAGATGAGGATAGCGGCGAACTGTTGTGCTTGCAAGTTCCGAGCGCGACCAGCCCCGAGCGCGAGCGAAGGGGACACCGAAGAAACCCACTCGCTTGCGCTCGGGGCTGGTCGGGATTGAAACAACTTCACACACCGTCCAGCGAGTCGAGGCGCACGGCCCCATCGAAGAAGGGAATGGCGAGCGACTTGCCGTCCTTGTGCAGCGCGAGATCGCGCGCATTGTTCGGCAGGCTGACCATGTGAACGCTCTCGGCCTCTGTCACCCGCGGCGCTCGAGACGCTGGAAGGGACCTTGACGGCTCTGGATCTTGTGCGTGCCACCTTGCAGCTCAGTCTCGATGACAGGAGACTTCGCATCCAGGGCAGCTACCCCATGCTATTTCAACCTTCGCTTGTCAACTGCCTGGGCAAGCGAGTCCGCATCCAGGGGCAGGTGGAACGCCACGGTCGGGGCATTCGCTCCGTTCAGGTTTTGTCGGTCGAATCGTTGGAGGAGGAAGCCTGAGCTTGCGGACTGATGGGCAGGGCTTCCAAGGTGCTTGAGACAAGCAACCATTTATATGATGCAAAAACGTCGAGAAATCGAACATCAACGTATGAACATCATTGCTTAATGAGACTTGCTCCTTGGCAGGTCGTTATTGCAAAGCCTTGCTGGACAATAACTTAGATGCACCTTGGAAGCCCTGGGGTTTGACCCCTTTCTGCCCCGGGGTTTGACCCGTTTCTGCCCTCGTGGCGCACAGCGAAGAGGACCGTGTCGGGCGAAATCTTGCTTGCGGAGACGGAGCGAACGGGATAGAATAAAAGGAGAAACAGCGGAGGAGGATAGCGAGTCCATAGCGTGCCGGGCTTCAGAATCCCGGGGAGCGGTTCAGTCCAACAGCGTTCTATGCGTTGTGTCCGCCGTCACGATCATCGCGAACCGACACGGTCTCCCCGGGCGGACACAACGCATAGAACGCTCCTGTTGGGCTTTACGCAGGCCAACGATCCTTCACGGAGAGCTATCTTTACTGTTGCTCGAACCCGCGACTTAGGAGTACAGCACTATGGACATTCGAGATGTGTTCAGCTATATCTTTGGCATTATCGGAATCGTGTGGTACTATGTGTGCGTTATTTATATCGGCTCGCGACCATTGCCGCCTGATGTGGCTCCTGGAAACTTTCGCTCGTTCATGTCCCTTTCCGTTACAACCATTGGCGTGTCCTTGGCAACATTCGTGGGTATGCTCTTGGGTTTACAGTCCGTGTCTACAGACATTCAGGAAAAGGCCGACGCAGTCCAAGAGGCCCAGAAGACTATTGAGGCCGAACACCCTAAGACGGTTGAAAAGGTCAGTGGGAAGACTGATGAACTCAAGAAAACGGCAAAGAAAACCGTCCCGAACTACATGCAGTGGGCCGCAGCTGCGTTATACGTCCTTTCGTTACTATTGGCACTCGTTTTTTGGTGGCGTACTGAGCCGATGACTGATCCGGCTATCAGTAATCTCGGTAAGTCCCTGTTAGGATTCATCGCCGGCGCGTTTTCAATCCTATTGAATCTTCCAAAGCCATGAAATCAGTTCCTAACGAAGCCAAGAAAAGATGTACCGATGAAAGTCAAGTGCCGTCCGTCGTGATGACGGCACTTTTTTTTCACCCTCTTTTCCAGCCGTTAACGGGTTCCCCCAACGGGTTCCTCTTCTCTGTTCCGCCGCAGACGGAAGGTCGCCGCCAGATGAAGGGCTGCCTCGTACAACGGCAAGTGCTGCACCGGCGGGGATAAGGGCGGGGATAAGGTGCCAGGAGCCGAATTCCAACTGTTAGCTCGGATAAGGTTAACGCGGATAAGGGCGCGGATAAGCCGAGAAAAGGTTACAGGAACCTTTTCTCGGCACCTCTTCACGGCAGAAAAGATGCCAGGAACGTTTTCTCGATCCGTTGAGGGTGAGCGTACATCCCATGTTTGATTTCATTGAGAAGGCCGTCCTCAACACCATCGGGCCAGTGTCCGCCTTATTGCTCGCTGCGACAATCGGCCAACGACTATCTGCGTATTGGTCCGAACGTCAGAAGCGACGGGATTTGGAACTCTCTCTGGTCAACACCTTCTACACAAGTTATGGCGAATTCTGCGCCATCTGGAAGTACTGGAACCAGTCGTTGAAGGATTTGAGTTCAGATCCTGAAGAGCTGAAGAAGAGACGTGAAACGCTCCTCGACCGCGCTTGCCAAGCTGAGGGTGGGATGGAGGCAGCTCTTTTGAAAGTGGCTACTGAGCGAGTGTTGGAGAAGAGCATTCAAACTGACCTTGGCTGCCTTCGCCAGGCCTATCAGGTACTCCGGGAGCGAATTCAAGAAGGCGTCAAAATCTCGTACGGGTATTGTGACCATCCCGACTACTCGGAGTTCAAACGCCTCGCCACCCTATTCGGTGTGTTGCTCGTTTCTCGCCCGGGAAACCGAGGACCCACACCGGAGGAAGCACATGAAGCATTCCGGGAGATTACTCACAACAAGCACGAATTGCGGTGGAAAATGGCTGGTCGATAGTTCCCATCCCGGTTTCAAAAAAGGTTCAGAAAAAGTGTGTGGAACCGAATTCCT
>JBBSDR010001240.1:0-3045 GCA_038240465.1 Gemmatales bacterium | reverse complement strand
CCCTGGGACTGCCACCGCGGTTTCGCCGGGACGGGACCCTTCGCGGGGGGGGGGTGGCGCGTTGCCCCAAACCCCGCTCGGAGCGAAGACTCGCGTCGCGGCTAACCATCACCGAGTCTATCATAGCGAGTCCGCCACTCCGGGTGTGGCGTACACACGGGCGTCGATCCGGCGAGCTTTCGACAGGTCGATACTCTCGCGCGTCAGATCCAGGTCCAGTCGCGGCTCGTTGCTGAGATGGATCGGCAAGCGGACAGTGAACGTACTGCCCCGGCCCAGTTCGCTCTGGAGCGTCACCTCGCCGCCCAGGAGCCGGGCCAGCTCGCGCGTGATCGACAGCCCCAGCCCCGTACCGGCGTAGTCGCGCGTCATCGGGTTGGCACCCTGGCGGAACTTCTCGAAGACCAGGTCCTGCTCCTCCGGTGTGATGCCAACTCCCGTATCGCTGACAATGAGCAGGATGTCGCCTCGCGGCGGCGCGAGAAGCGGCTCATCGATCAGCGCCCCGAGCATTCGACCCCGGTCCTCCTGTGCCGGCAAGAACACAGCGCTGACCCGGAGCATCACCCGGCCGCCCTCGGGAGTGAACTTGACCGCGTTCGAGAGCAGGTTCGCCAGGATCTGCTGGATCTTGCCCGCGTCCTGATGCAGCAGCGGAATGCCGGGATCGACCTGGCCGCGCATATCGATGTTCTTCTTCTCGGCCAACGGCCGAAACATCGTCAGCATCCCCTCGCACACATCGTAGATCGACAGCTCGGCCACGCGCACTTCCATCTTGCGCGCCTCGATCTTGGCCAGGTCGAGGATGTCGTTAATCAGCGCCAGCAGCCTTTCGCCCGACGACTTGATGTTCTTGAGCCATTTCTGCTGCTTGTCGTTGAGTTGCTCGCCCAGCAGCACGTCGCTGAAGCCGAGAATGGAGTTGAGCGGCGTCCGCAGTTCATGGCTCATGGTCGCCAGGAAGTCGCTCTTGAGCTGGTTCGACTCGAACAGCGCCAGGTTGGCCTGGGCCAGTTCGTCCACATTGCGGTCGAGGTCGGCGTTGACCTTGCGCAGTCGATCCTGCATGGCCACAAGGTTGCGGAGCATGCGGTTGAAGGCGTGCGACAGGTCCTCGAACTCGTCGCCGGTCTGGATCTCGCTGCGGACGTTCAACTCGCCGGCGCTGATGGCGTCGGACACTTCCTTGAGGTGCTTGACCGGCTTGACAATGACGTAGCGAACGATGAGGTAACTGCCGCCCATGATGAGCAGGGCCGTGGCCAGGGCGGTGCAGAGCAGGACGGCTCGGTTGATATGCACGCCTTCCTCGATCAGCGTGGTCGGCACCTCGATCTTGACGACGGCAATCAGGTCCCCTTCTTTCAGTTCGGCATTGTCGCGGCGATGGCAGCCCAGGCACGCCTGCGTCGCGCGGATGGCGCCGTAGTAGTGGAACTTGTTGATGCTGGTCAACAGTTGGCTGTCCTCGCTGCGCGACGGGTCGGTGAGGAACTCCTTGAGGCGCGCCTGGACGTAGTCGTTGTCCGGCCGGTTCTCCTGACGTGTGGGGTGGGGCTTGATGAAGTTATGCTGATAATCCTTGAGCGATTCGGGCCAATCCTTTTCCCATTGAGCGCGGAACTCATCCATGGCCCGCGTGCGCAGGACATCAACCGATTCCTGCGGCCGAAGGGTCAGTGAGGGCAGCACGCTCAGGGGTCCGCCGGGAGCGGAGGCGAGTACGCTGCCAATGGGCAAGCGATGGCGCAGAAAGAGATCGTCCTGTTCGCGCGGCCGGCAGCCGGTTGACAGTTGCCGGGCGACGATCTGATTGACCAGAAGGCGGCAGGTCGTCGGAATCTGGCTGTAGGCCAGCGACTCGGTCTGCCAGGCATAGAGACAGAAACTACCGCTGATCAGCAGCAGAATAAAGCCGCCGAAGAGGAAACGACATTTCCTTTCGAGGCTCGTCTCGCCCAGCAGACGTTTGAAGGCGCGATAGGACATTGTTTCCAGGGGTCAGGAGTCAGGAGTCAGCGGAGTGATTCAACTTCCGGTTACGTTTCGCGAGAACTTCTTTTCTTCGCTGACTCCTGACTCCTGACTCCTGACCCCTGACCCCTGACTCCTGACTCCTGACAGCGGGGACAGTAATGCGTCGAACGGCCCGCCAGGCGCAGCCACTCGATCGGCGTGTTGCAGCGCACACAGGGCTTGCCCGTCCTGCCGTAGACGCGAAACTCTTTCTGATAGCCGCCGCGCGCTCCGGAGCCGTCTCGGTAGTCGCTGATGGTCGAGCCGCGCCGCTCGATCGCCCGTTCCAGCACGACCAGGATCGCTTTCCGCAATCGCTCCGCCTCCGCGCCAGAGAGCGACTTGCCGGTCAGCGTTGGATGCAAGCGCGCCTCGAACAGCGCCTCGTCCGCGTAGATGTTGCCCACTCCGGCCACCAGCCGCTGATCGAGCAGCATCGCCTTAAGCGACCGCTTCGAGGCGTTGAGGCGTTTGCGCCAGTCGATGCGTTTCAGGTCCCACGGTTCCGGCCCCAGCAGCGCCTCCTCGAAGAACGTTTGCAAGGCGTTTGCGTCCTCGAAGAGCGTCACGCTGCCGAAACGGCGGATGTCGCGGAAGCGCAGGTGCCGGCCATCGTCGAGCGTGAAGATCAGGTGCGTGTGGTCCTCCTCGATGGTTACGGCGTCGGTCACGGTCAACTGTCCGGTCATGCCCAGGTGAATCACCAGGTGCCGGCTGTCCAGATCGAGGACGATCCACTTGCCGCGCCGCCGCACTGCCTCGACGCGTCGGCCCGTCAAGAGGGCATCCCAGGCCGGCTTCCAGGGACGACGCAACTTGCGCTTGCCGCGCCGCAGCGCAAGCAGAACCCGGCCGGTCAGCATCGGTTGCAGATCGCGCACCACGGTTTCGACTTCAGGCAGCTCAGGCACTCTGTGAATCCTCCCTTCGCGGATTATATCCCGGAGGCAGGTTTGTTTGACAGAGAGGTTAGCCGCGACGCGAGTCTTCGAGCGGAGCGCGTGGCGCGATTACGCCGGACGCGCT
>JBBSDR010001239.1:0-3045 GCA_038240465.1 Gemmatales bacterium | reverse complement strand
GGGCACCATCCTTGGCCGCTCCCCCAACAGTTGAAACTGAGCAAGCTTCCCAGCCGCCGTGTTCCGACCCGGACGAACACGCGGGCCAGCGCGCCTTGAGCGCCGACATCAAATTCCTGGGCAACCTGTTGGGCGACACCATTCGGCGGCTGGCCGGTGAGGACGCCCTCGCTCTCGTGGAAGAGGTGCGGGCGGCCACGAAGAACCTTCGCGTCCAGCCATCGCTTGCGGAAGCCCGGCGGTTGCGCGACCGTCTTGGGCAACTCGACCTGCCAGCGCTGCGGACGCTGATCCGCGCTTTTAGCGTCTATTTCGACCTGATCAATCTTGCGGAACAACGAGCCCGCCTCCGCATGCTGCGCCGGCGTGTCCAGACCACGGAAGCTCCCGTCGCGGAGAGCATCGAGGCGGGCTTGCTTCAACTGCGCGAGCGCGGCGTTCCCGCGGCCAAGGTTGCAGGGCTGCTGCAAACCGCTTTGATCGCGCCCGTCTTCACCGCCCACCCCAGCGAGGCCCGCCGGCGCACCATCCTCGAAAAGTTGCAGGCGATCTCTCACCAGCTCGACCGGCTGGAGTATTGCCAGCTTCTGCCGCGCGAGCGCGAAGAGGCCGAGTCGATCATCGCCGAGGAGTTGGAAACTTTCTGGCTCTCTTCTCTCGTCCGCTCCCAGCGGCCAAGCGTCCTCGATGAGGTGCGGCAGGGGCTGGGCATGGTCTCGAGTTTGTTTGGAGTCGTCCCGCGCCTCTATCGCGAACTGGAAGGAGCGTTGCAACGCTGTTATCCGGAACTGGGAGAGGTCTCGATCCCGGCATTCCTGCGTTTCGGTTCGTGGATCGGCGGCGACCGTGACGGCAATCCCAACGTCACCGCCGCTGTCACCGCCCAGGCCGTCAAACTTCAGCAGGAAACGATCCTGCAACACTATCGGGAGCGGGTCGAGGAGTTGGGCCAGCGCTTGAGTCATGCCGAGCCGTTCATCTCGCCGTCGCCCGCATTCCGCACGGCCCTCCGTCGCGGTCTGGAGTTGCTGCCCGATCTCGTCGAAAGCTCAGCGAACGAACCGTACCGCGTTCAGTGCCAGATCATTGCCGAGCGGCTCAGGCGAACCCTCGACTCCCTCCGCACCCTGGAGCCGCACTGGACCGCGGAAAATTATCAACCGCCGCCAGGCGTCTACGTCCGGCGCGAGGAGTTACTGGCCGATTTGTGGTCGATCGAGGCCGACCTGCGACTTGGAAAGTCCTCGGCTTCGGCTCACGGCCTGGTCCGCGACCTGATCCGCCTGGTGGACGTGTTTGGGCTGCACATGCTGACCCTCGACGTCCGCGAGCACGCCGGCCGGCATTCCCGAGCGTTGGAGGAGATTTTCGCCTGGGCGGGGGTCTGCCCCAAGTATGGCAAACTGTCGGCCAATGAGCGGTTCGACGTCCTGGCCAGGGAGTTGAACCAGACGCGGCCCCTGATGCCGGTCCACCTGCCGTTTTCGCCGGAAACCTGTGAAGTGGTCCGGACGTATCGCACCCTGGCGGCGCTGCTGGAGCAGCAGTGTCCCGAGGCGGTCGAGAACACCATCATCAGCGGCGCGACGGAGCCAGCCGACCTGCTGGAGGTGCTGTTGCTGGCCCGCGAGGCGCGGCTGTTCCGGCCCGCGGAGGGAGTCAGCAGGCTCAACATCGTGCCGCTGTTCGAGGCGATCGTCCCCTTGACGAACGCCAGCAATATCATGCAGCGGTTGCTCAACCTGCCGATCTATCGCAAGCACCTGAGCCTGCGCAACAACGTGCAGGAGGTGATGATCGGCTACTCGGACAGCAACAAGGAGACAGGCTTTCTGCAATCCGCCTGGGCGCTCTACCAGGCGCAGCGGCTGCTGGCGGACGCGGGCCGGCGGACGGGGATCACCCTGCAACTGTTCCACGGCCGGGGCGGAGCGATCGGCCGCGGCGGCGGGCCGGCGAACCGCGCCATCCTGGCCCAGCCTCTTGGCACCGTGGCCGGCCGGTTGCGTTTCACCGAGCAGGGAGAGATGATCGCCGACCGTTACGGTTCGCCCGGCGTCGCCGAGCGCCACCTCGACCAGATCATCAACGCCGTCCTGCGAGCCAGTTTCGCCGCCGAGGACGACCGTCCGCCGCCGGCCTGGGAACGCCTGCTGCAGCGACTCGCCGAGCGTGCTTGCCGCCACTACCGCGCCCTCGTTTATGAGACGCCGGAGTTCCTTACCTACTTCTCCGAGGCGACGCCGATCAGCGAGATTGGCGAACTCAAGATCGGCTCGCGCCCTGCCCGCCGTGCCGGCGCCGCCGGCACAAGCCTGACCGGCATCGAGCAACTTCGAGCCATCCCCTGGGTGTTCAGTTGGATGCAAAACCGCCACACGCTGCCTGGCTGGTACGGCCTTGGCAGCGCTGTGGTCGAGTATCTGACCGATCAACCCGAGGACCGCGAGACGCTGTCGATCATGTACGAGCGCTGGCCGTTCTGGCGAACGCTGATCGACAATGCCCAGATGATCCTGGCCAAGGCCGACCTGACCATTGCCCGGCTTTACGCCGACCTGGTTCAGGACCAGGCGCTGGCCGGCCGGATGTACGACCGGATCGCCGAAGAGTATCAGCGGACGGTGGACGTGATTTCGCTGATTACCGGACAGGCGGACCTGCTGGACCCGATGCCGGTGTTAAAGCGGTCGATCCAGCGGCGTAACCCTTACGTCGATCCGTTGAGTTTCATTCAACTCGTTCTGCTGCGGCGCTTGCGCGACGGGGCCGAACCGCGGGAGGAACTGCAAACGGCCATGCTCGAAAGCATCAGCGGCATCGCGTCCGGCCTGAAGAATACCGGGTAATCCTCGTGGATTGGTCAGAATTGATCCCTGCGCCGCTGTGCGCATCGATGCCCAGAAGCCGCCGAAAGGTTCGGACCGATGGCGGAACAACGGGTTGGGCGGGGGGGGGTTTTGGGGGGGGCGGCCCCACCCCCCCCCGCGCCCCCAGGGGGGCCATATGTTGGGGGGGAACTGTGGGCCGGGCGGGGGGGGGAGG
>JBBSDR010001238.1:0-3050 GCA_038240465.1 Gemmatales bacterium | reverse complement strand
TACTCCGGTCGCTTACGCTCCCGGCTCGCCTGGCGGATGGTGGTATGGGGAGGAAGTGATGGCGAACAAAAGCGATGAACCCGTGCTGCTGGAACTGGCGCATCTGCCGCGCGAGCAGGTCGGTCCGTTCCTGCTCCTGGGCCTGGACAAGGAAGCCAGCAAGGAAGACATCGAGGCCAACTGGGCCGAGCGCATCAAGTGGGCGCGCAAGGGACAGACGAATTTCTCGCTCGAAGAGATCAACTGGGCGCGCGACCTGCTCAACGACGTGGCCAAGCGTATGGGGGCCGACGCGACCACGCTGAACCTCGACACGACCGAGGGAACGCTTGCGGCCCTGGTGCGGCGGCACGGCATCAGCGTTGAGAAACGCGGTCCCGGCTGGGAACCGGTGGATGAGGAGAGGCAACTCGCGGGCTTCAACCTCGCCGTCGAGATGCCCGAAGTGGAGGCGACTAAGGCGGCCATCGTCGTGCCGGAGGTGCCGCGACAGTTCCCGGCAGCGCTGGCCCTGCTGCGGCAGATCGTCGCCTCGCCTCTTGACCCCTGGAGCTTTCGGTTGTAATCATGAGGCTCGCCTGGCTCCTGGCGCCGTCCGCGATCGACCCTTGTTCTCTCCCGGGATAATAGATCATGAGCGAAGATTTCTCAACTCTTGCGTCCGAAGGGGCGGGATCACTGGCCGAGAGAGCGGCGCTGGCAGTCGGCTCCTCGACGATGCTCAGCCTGCTCGAAGCGATGATCCAGCTCAGCGAACGCAACCAGCGCGAACACAAGGTCTTCACCCAGGATTTGAAAGCCGTCCGCGATGCGCTGACAGCCAGTTTTCGCGGCTTCGTCGAGGAAACCCAGAAGGCATATCAGCAGCTGCGCAAGGAAGTACACGGTGAGAAACGCATCAGTCTGGTGCTGTTGAACGAGTTGCTGGAGATCGGCCAGGACCTGGAACACTTGACGGCAGCAAAGCCGAAGGCCGGTGACGGCATGAGCGCCGAAGACATTCAGTCACTGGTGAGCTGGGCCGACTCGGTCGCGGTGCAGTCGCGCAAGGTGCAGTCGGCCCTGCTGCGGCATGGCATCCATCCGTATGACGCCGTCATCGGCTCGGCATACAACCCCGCCCTGCACGAGCGCGTCGGCACCCGGCGCGTCGAGGGCATGGGGCCGCTGCTGATCGCGGAGCAGCAGCAGCGCGGCTATGCGAGCCAGCAGCCCGAGTTTGTGCTGCGCCGGCCCCAGGTCTATGTGACGGAATGAGCCTGCCTATCCTCTCTCGTTGACGCAGCTTCCTTGTCGCCCAGACATCCCTTTGTAGAAACGTCCGCGCGGGCGGAAAAAGTTACCACGTCCGGCTTGGAATCAGTCCCTCATCTGCCGATTGATCTGGCTTGTTTTCCCGGATCTGGACACAATAGCTCGAATTGCAGTTCCGGCACCGCAGTTGCTTTGTCGATAATCCTCTACAAGTCAGGGAAGTGATTGTTTGCGCGGAGATGGAGGAGCTGGAGGATGAAACGCTGGGCCTGGGCCGTCGCGGCCTGCTGTCTTGCCCTGTTCGCCGGCGCGGTCTGGCACCACGTCAGCTTTCGGGAGGACGCGCCGACTAGCCGTATCACGGTCCGACAGGCGGAACGGCGTTACTACCAGTGCGAACCCCGCCACTGGCGCAATCTGATGCTGCAACACTGACCTGACAGTCTCGGTTTCCCCTTTCTTCTTCGGACAAAGGAGATCGATCATGACACAAACCCACCGTGGACTCCTGCCCGAGACGGCACTCGATCTGTTCGCCCTGGAGTCGAGCCTGGCCTCGATACCGGCACACTCCAGCACCGAGTTCCGCGAACTGAGCGGCCACATCGACGACGAACACAACTGGGAAAATGCCTGGATCGACATTGGCGGCGAAGGGTGAAGGGCCGGACCTCCGAAGCCCACCCATTGCAATGGGTGGGCTGCTTGAAATACGCCCTCATGGCGACGGCATTTCATCGAAAATAGTCGTACTCTCTTCCTTGAGCAGCGGTCCCGCGGTCAACTCCTTCGCGGTAATCTCCACGCGGAAACGCACATCTCCCGCCTTCAACGCCTTGACATAGATCAGATAGCGCACCTCCTCGTTCGGCTTGATCGCAACCGGCTCGAAGCTGACCTTGTTGCCTTCCAGCGTGGACTTGCTTGGCCCCTGGGCATCCGTCGCCCGGAGTTGGATCGGTACTGTGGCCACCACTTTCACGTCGTTGGCGGCCTCGCTGCCCGTGTTGCGGATGACCAGGACGTAAGGTACTTCTCGGCCAACCTCGATCGGATCGGTATCGGTCAGCCTCGCGGTCAGGCCGGCCACGCCCTGGAACACTGTCTTCGTCTCGGCCTGGGCTGTCAGATCGCGTTCCGCTTTCGCACTCGCTCGCACTGTGAATTCGCCCGCCATCGACGCCCCCAGTTCCAGCTTGAACGTCTTCTTTCCTCCCGGTACCAGGTTGCCCGGCGCCCAGCGGACCTCGCCCTCGGTTAACTGCCCCGCATCGCTGGCCCCGATCAGCCGCATCCCCGCCGGCAGCGTCGCCGCGACCGCGACGTTACTCGCCGCAACGCTGCCGGGATTGCTCACGGTCAGTTCATAGTTCGCGGGCAGGTTCGCATAGTTGCGCTCGGGTCCGACGAGCGCGAGAGCCAACTTCGCCTTGCCGACGCTGATCCGAGTCGTCGCTTCCTGGCGCAACCCGCCCGCGGCCGTGGCGACGGCCCGGTTGCTGAATGTCCCTTCTTGCAGGGCGAGGGCGCGATACTCGATCGCTCGTTGCTCGCCTGGCTGGAGAGAGCCGAGGTTCCAGGTCAGCAGAGAGCGGCGCTCCGGCGCGGGGGCCGGCGCTGGCGCAGGCGTGGCCGTCTCGTAGCGCAATTCGCGCGGCAAGACATCCGTGACGACGACGTCGGTCAACGGCGCTGCTCCCGTGTTGACGACCTCGATGCGAAACGAGACCGCATCGTAAAGGACCGCCTGCGGCGCTTGCACGGTCTTGCGGATGGTCAGGGCGGACAGGGCCGGC
>JBBSDR010001237.1:0-3052 GCA_038240465.1 Gemmatales bacterium | reverse complement strand
CGCCCCGGGAGTCCAGGTCCACCACTGCGTGAAGTTGTCCAGTTTGACCGGTTTCGATGGGGGAGTGAAAACAAGCGAACCCGGAACGAGCTTGTCCTTCGGCGGCGGCGGTGTGCCGGGCGGCGACTGCCTCATGATCTCATCGAGGTCGGGAGGGGTTTCCGCCGTCGTCCGGTAGCCGGTCGCCTTGATGAATGTCCGGTACTGGGCATTGGTGAGTTCCGACTCGTCCATCCAGAAGCCGTTGACGCGAACGCGGTGAGCCGGCTTCTCGTCGGGCCAGCCAAGGCTGGAATCGTTACCCATGGTGAATTCGCCGCCGTGGACCCAGACCATCCCGGGTATCTTCTCGGACGGGGCGGACGTGTCTTGCCCATCTGACTGGCGACTCAGAGTGACCGCCAGATAGGTGACAACGAAAGCGCCGCAGGCGAGTCCGCTCAGAAGAAGGGATCGGTGCATACAAATCGTCAGCCTTTCGGCTGCGGCCTCGTCCCGGGTGCTGCGAGAGCGGCGTTACAACTACCATCAAGGGCCATCAGAGCTGACGGGGTGGACTCCCTTCATGGATCGCCAAAAGACGACCTGGCACAGGTGTCCAATGGCTTTTTGCTCCCATTCGCACTATCTTGTGAAAGAGAGGACCCAGTCTCAAGTCCAGAAACGGCAATCTGAAATCTTCACATTCGACAGTCACAAAAGCGCTTCGGTAAGGGGGATACCATGCCGGGAACGCGCGACAGCAGCAATGTCAGCGACGAGGGGGTCGTCGCCTCCACGGGCCTGCAACGTCTCCTTGAAACGCGAGACTTCGACGAGTTGGCCCACGCTTTTCGTCACTGGGACGCGAGGTTTCAGCAGCTGGGGCGAGGGGCTTTTCGTGGCTCCCTCCAACTCGTCCAGACGGGAGCAGTGCAACTTATACGGGTCAAGACGAATCGCATCATTCAGGCCCGCGGCTTCATGAAGCCGGGATGTTACGCTTTCACGATCGTCACTGCGGCAAACGAGGAGGCAAGGTGGCGGG
The DNA here is from genome assembly GCA_038240465.1 of Gemmatales bacterium. Taxonomy (GTDB): domain Bacteria; phylum Planctomycetota; class Planctomycetia; order Gemmatales; family Gemmataceae; genus JBBRIK01. The sequence continues at coordinate 2,025 of JBBSDR010001237.1, read as the reverse complement.
GGCAGCGTCTTCGATCGGGACAGCTCAACGTGAATCGGCCGGACGAGGTGATCGATCATGTGTCGTCGGCGATGTACGAGAGCCTTGGACTCCTGATTGACGCCGACGCCTTGCGCGAGAGGGCGAAGTTGCTCTGCGGAATGGACGTTGTGGAGCAACTGACCCAGACCAACATCCTGAACATCGGCCAGCGGGCATCCCACAGTCTGGAATCCTTCTTTCGCCGCCTTCTCGACCAGAACCGGATGGGTCCCACAATCGCGGCGAGTTCACAGCAGCGCCAGTCCGCCGAGCAAACCTGTATCAATCAGTTGCTGCAAGCGCTTTGTTGCGCGCTCCCAGGCAGCCGGGAACCGCCCCAACTCCTCAATCGGTTGACTCTTGTCCATCGAGTCGAGGACTTCATGCTGGCCCACCTGCAAGAACCCTTGCTGATGGAACAATTGTGCCAGGAGGTTGATGTCAGCGAACGAACATTGCGTTATGCGTTTCAGGACGTGTTCGGTCTGAGTCCCATGGCCTACTTCAAGACAAAAAAGCTGAATGCCGTTCGCCAGGAGTTAAAGACGGGCGCTTTGAACCTGGCGTCGGTTCATGAGATCGCTCAGCGCTGGGGATTCGACCACACCGGCAACCTGGCCGCCGACTATCGCCGCCTCTTCGGCGAACTGCCTTCTCAGACCCTTGGCCAGTAAGTCTGGCTCCTGGCGCCCCCCCGAGACTCTCGTCCGCGGCAGCCGTTGCCCTGGGTTGGGTTGAGTCGCCAGTGCGAATTGTCCCCAATCGGTCATGCCTCATCCTACGAAATTGTTCGGATCTCTTCGAGAAAACTGCTTCTCCCCTCCGATGGAAAAAGAAGTCGAGGACAGATGAGGACCCTCGGGGCCGATCGTATCCGTCCGGAAACGAACACGCACCACCCGAACTGCAACAACCACGGAGTCCATCAGTGAAACGGCAATGGAGTCTTCTTTTCTTGATCGTACTGGCAGTCCCCGCTGTTGCTCAGGATGCCTCGTCAAACGCGATGGGTCCGCGAAGACTGCCGTCCGTCGCTGAAGAAACGTTTCAGACCTCTTCGGCACCGGACTTCGGTGCGGAGAAGCATGAGGAACGCGGATTCCTGACCAGCGACCACTGCTTTCCGAACTTTATCGGCTTCGTCAGCAATCCCACGCTGTCGCTCGATCCCCGCTCCCTGACGCAGATCACGCCGGTCTTCACCAGCACGCGGAGTTCCGCATTTCCGCCGTTCCCGGACGGCGACGTCCAGGTCCTGGGGCCGGGAGTGAGCCTCGCCCTGACGGATCGGCTGTCCGCGGGCCTGAGCAAGGGCGGCTATGCGTTTTCGCACTTTCGGAAGGAGCGTGACGGATTCCTGAACCTGGGTGGATTTGCCCAGTACGCCGTGATTCGGGACGTCCCCGACCAGTTCCTGTTCACCGTCGGCATCCAGTGTGAGGCACCGACCGGAGAATCCTCAGTGTTCCAGGGCCACGGCCCGGCCTACCTCGCTCCGTACTTCACTTTCGCCAAGGAACTCGGCAAGTTTCACGTCCTGGGGACGACCGGCTACCAGTTCCCGACCGGGTCCGGAAGAGCCACAACCGAAGTCTTTTACACGAACCTGCACATCGACCGCCAGGTGTGCGGCTGGCTTTATCCGCTGGTCGAGTTCAACGGTTCCTACCACACGACCAGCATCGATCTGAACGCACGAGAACGCCCGGGCTTCATCGATATCGACCGGCACGACGCGACCGGCAACATTGTCACGGTGGCGCCGGGCTTCAATGCCGTGATTGTTCACGATCGGCTGGAAATCGGAGCGGTTTATGAGACCCCGATTTACAGCCAGAACCATTTTCACTTCGATGGAGTGTTGGTGAAAATGGTCCTTCGCTTCTAGTTCCACGATGCGAGATCGCGTTTCTCCCAGGCGAGCCGGGCGCCGTGGGGCCCCCCGTTGGGGGCAACACAGGGCCCCACCACCCCCCCCCCCCCCACCCCCAATTTAGCCGCCGT
>JBBSDR010001236.1:0-3053 GCA_038240465.1 Gemmatales bacterium | reverse complement strand
GGCGGCAGACACCGGGAGGACATTGCCAATGTTCAATCAGTTGAGGCTACTGGAAACTTGGTGTGACGCTCCACCCTCCGCCTTTGTCCGTGCCTGCAAAGGGTTCGGCTTCCATGCACTGTTGGACGTTCGTTGGTGCCGCATGAGGTCAGCCGTTGCCCGACCTCAAGAAATACAAATTCACCTTCATCGAGTGAAACGATGACGAGGATATGATGTCAAGCAACGCCGCCACTACTGCTGCTGTCCATGAGCCAATATCCCTGGCGACCGTTGCCGATTTCGGTGGGGCGTCCTCCGCACACGTCGCAGGCACAAGATCGTCCGCTAAAGACAGCGAGCGTGCTTTAGCGCCTTTGAAGTCTGCTGTGAACCACGTCATGCACGAAGTTCGTGAGATCGGCATGGCGACCTGTGGCCCGTTCGTTCAGTGCGTGTGGTACGGCACAACACTGTGGCACCGGCGCTCCGTAATCCGGGCTTTCTCGAACGCCCGGTTTGCTCTCGGCCAGTGCATGTTTGCGGTCGGCATCGACGACGGCGAAACCGGAGCGCAGATCAACGCCCTGGACCAGAAGATGCGCCGGGTCGAAACCGCAAGCGGTTCGACAAAAGTGTTGCAAGCTGAACGCAATAGGCTGGTGATACAACTGGCCGATGCTGCGCTGGTCGAGGAAGCGCCGCTCCCTGGCGCAGATGCAGAATATGGTAAGGCGAGAGAGGCCCAAGCTGCCCTCCATCACTGAATCGAGAGGTTGGCCGCTACTCGAACATCCTTGGCTCCCCAAAACATCGCAGCTTGGTGTCGGTTCATGATCGGTTGTGGCGCAATCAGCGGTTCCAGTCTCCTCGGTGCTGTCATGATCGCCAACTCGCACCGGTAACGATGCAGCATTTGGCAGGTACTCTATCGAGAAGGTCATGAGTTCATCAGGTGCAAACATTTCGCTGGATGGGCGTCGGGTTTGACCTTCCAATGCACGCTTGCCCAGCGTACTCATTGTCGATGATTCCCATGATTCTGCGAACACTCTTGGTAGCCTATTCGTTGCACACGGTTACAAGGCCCACGTTGCTTATGACTGGGCCGCAGCCCTCGAAACCGCAAAAGCCCACGTCCCTGACGTGGTTCTTCTGGACCTTGGAATGCCCGAAATGGACGGTGTTCACCTCGCACGATACTTTCGTGAAGACGAACAACTCAAGGACAAGGTGCTGATTGCAGTAACAGGGTATGCCGACGAAAGGCACCGCCAGCAATGCGACGCTGCGGGCTTCGATTACCTCCTGCCGAAGCCCGTCACCTGGAACGACCTCGAATCTACAATTGATCGGCTTTGGTCGAAGCGGAAGTTGCGATAGGGAGAAGATGATGATTTCCTCCAGCGATAATGGGTCCGTCCCTTTCTCCGTGCCATGCCGAGTCGTGTGAATTGAGTCAAAGGGACGACGTGACAGGACATAGCCGGTGATCTCGTCGGCCACGTCGAGGAAAGTTTTCTGTCCCACGAGGATTGACCGACCGACCCGCCTGCATTCAGAAAAGTAGCCCGGCAGGGCATCGGGACCACTGGCAGCCCGTCCGATCCTCCAATAGAATGTGCATACCGGGATAGCCGTTGCGTCGAAGGAACAGCTTTCGGGAACACCAGGAAACGAAGGGCGAGATGGCAGAGAACTCCGACAACGGTACACCTGAGCCGCAGGACGCCCTGGCCTACGCCGAGAACATCATTGCGACCCTGCGAGAGCCATTCGTGGTTCTCGACAAGAGCCTGCGGGTCCGCACGGCAAACACCGCCTTCTACCGAGATTTCCACGTCTCGCAAGAAGAGACGGAAGGGCGATTCGTCTACGACTTGGGCAACGGCCAATGGGACATCCCCCAACTCCGAACGCTGCTGAACCAAATCCTGACCAACAGCCATTCCGTTGAAGCCTTCGAGGTTGAACACGTCTTCCCGGCCATCGGGCGAAGGAACATGCTGCTCAATGCCCGCAGGTTTCCTCCAGAATCCAAAGACCCGGAATTGGTCCTTCGCGCCATCGAGGACAATACCGACCACATGCGGGCCGAAGCCGCCATGAAGGATTCCGAAGTCCGCTATCGGCGGCTCTTTCAGACAGCCAAGGACGGCATCCTCATCCTCGACGCTGACACCACGGACATCGAGGGACGGGTTACGTTCCTCAGCCCGGTCGCTGAATCGTTGACCGGCCGGACGCCGCCAGAAGCAGCGGGCGAACTGCGAAAGCGTGGTCCGCGTCGTCAACAAAGAGAGCCGCCCGCCGGTCGAGAGTCCCACCGTCCGGGCCTTGCGGGACGGCGTGATCAGCGGGCTGACGACCCGGACGCGAAGGTGTAGCAGATGACCACAGTGTTTCCAGCTATAGAAGATCTGACGCGGCGCATACTCGCTATCGAGGCGGCGCACCCCAAAGCGGCCGACACACAGGTCGATGAAGCGGTGCGGGCCTGTGCGAAGTTGCAGGTGTCTCTGTCGAAATTCACGGGGCCTGCTGGCTTTTTGTCTCTTTTGTCTCGGGCTTTGGTGCTGGCAAAGGCGGACGTTCCTTCTCTCAAGGTGGTGCAGGTCCGGCCCGACGGCTCCTTGGCAGGATTCGATCAGATCGAGCATGACCAGGACACGGGGGAACTTGAGAAGGGCGGTGTGGTCCTCGTGGCCCACTTGCTGGGACTTTTGGCGACCTTCGTTGGCGAATCCCTGACACTGCGCCTCGCGCGTGATGCGTGGCCGGATGCATCACTCGATAAGACGGATTTGAAAGAGGAAGAAAAACCATGAGCACGCAGGAAAAAGTCATTATTCGAAAGCTGCCGACCGGTGTGCCGGGCCTCGATGAAATTTTGGGCGGCGGCCTGCCGGAGTTCTCCTTCAACATCATCGCGGGCGCTCCCGGCAGCGGCAAGACCACGCTCGCCCATCAAATCATGTTCGCCAATGCGACTCCGGAGCGGCCAGCCCTTTATATCACCGTGCTGGGTGAACCGGCGCTCAAGATGCTGCGCTATCAGCAGCAGTATGCCTTCT
>JBBSDR010001235.1:0-3057 GCA_038240465.1 Gemmatales bacterium | reverse complement strand
GGTAGCGGTCCCCAGCGCGGGGCGCAGACGAACGCGGCGGGCGCTGATACCGCCCAGATGTCGGAGCAGATCGGCCAGAGTGGAACCTGCCGGCAGGCTCTTCAGCAGCGGAGACATGGAATTATCCTTTCTCGCGGACAGCAAGAGATTGTCGCGAGAAACGGCGATGCAATCAAGTCGAACTGGCCGCACCTGTGCCGATCAGCGCACGAGTTCCTTGATGACGTGGCCATGCACATCCGTCAGACGACGGTCGATGCCATTATGACGGAATGTCAGCTTCTCGTGATCGATGCCCAGACAGTGCAGGATCGTGGCGTGGACATCGTAGCAATAGGTCGGCTTCTCGGCCGCCTTGTAGGACCACTCGTCGCTCGTTCCGTATGTCACGCCGCCCTTGATGCCGCCGCCGGCGAGCCAGTTGGTGAACGTGAAGGGGTTGTGATCGCGCCCCTTGCTTCCCTGCGAACACGGCATCCGGCCAAACTCCGTCGTCCACAGAACGATTGTGTCTTCCAGAAGCCCGCGTGCCTTGAGGTCCTTGATGAGCGCCGCTGCCGGACGATCCATGCTTGTCCCCATGTCGGCATGATCCCGGGCGATGTCCTCGTGCGAATCCCAGTTGCGGCGTGGAAAGCCGTTGTCCGCGCCGCTCCAGATTTGCACGAAACGCACGCCGCGCTCCAGCAGCCGCCGCCCGATCAGACAGCGATGGCCGAACTCCTCGGTGATCTTCTCGTCCAGGCCGTAAAGCTGCCGCGTCGCTTTCGACTCCTTCGAGATGTCCAGCACCTCCGGCGCGCTCTTTTGCAGACGGGCCGCCAGTTCATAGGAGGCAATGCGCGCCTCCAGACGCGAATCGCCCTCGCGCGCCGCGGCGTGAGCGCGGTTCAGTTTCTGAAGGAGAGCTTGCCCTTCGCTTTCGCTGTCCTTTGAGATGCCGCTGTTCTCGGGAGGGTTCAGATCGAAGATGGGGTTCTTGTCGTTGGCGCGAACCATCGTCCCTTGATGCGCCGCGGGCAGGAAGCCGGCACTCCAGTTGGCCGGGCCGTTCGGAGCGTAGCCGCGCGGGTCGGGCAGAACGACGAACGTCGGCAGGTTGTCGTTGAGGCTGCCCAGGCCATAGCTGATCCACGCTCCCATACCGGGAAAGCCCGGCTGCACAAAACCGGTCGCCTGCATGAACGTGGCCGGGCCGTGGACGTTCGACTTCGCCACCATCGAATAGATGAAGGCCATGTCGTCGGCGCAACTCGCCAGCTGCGGCACCAGGCTCGACATCCACCGGCCACACTGGCCATGCTGCTTCCACGTCCAGGGGCTTTTCATGCATGCGCCCGGCGCGGACTGGAACAGTTCGACCTTGCCGCCCGGATCGAATGGCTGACCGTGGCGCTCGAGCAGCTTCGGCTTGTAGTCGAACGTATCGACCTGGCTGGCGGCGCCGGACATGTAAAGCTGCACGACGCGTTTCGCTTTCGGCGGATGATGCGGCACCCCCTTCAGCGCTGGAGCGGCAAGGAGGCCGTCGCGCGCCAGCAGGTCCGCCAGGGCGATGCCGCCGAGGCCGCCGCCGAGTTGCCAGAGAAACTGCCGGCGATTGGCTGTCATCATCGTGTCACTCCTTGCCAGGCTTGCGCACGCCCCAGAGTTCTTCGAGCAGGTGGTACATGCGTGGGTCGGTCTCGCGCAGTTCGGCCCGCACAAAGGGGAAAAAGTCGTTGGTGCCGAAATACGCCTCGGTCATCTCGGCGAAATACTCGTGATGATTGGTCAGGGCGTAGTGGCGCCGTTTCTGTCCGGAGATGTGCAGCACTTTCTCGTAGAGCTTTGCGTCCTTCGCCTGCTCGAAGCAAGCCAGCACCTTCGGGTTGTCGAACTTGAGTACCTGATGATGATAGGCGTGGGCCAGTTCGTGCAGCACCATCCAGGGCTGCGTGTGAGTCCATTCGAGGAAGTTCTTGCAGTTGGCCAGCTCGACGCAGCCGGCCTTGTTCGGGTTCATGTTGTTGTCGCGCAGCCAGCCGGGCGAGACGTGATAGCACATGCACGGATGCTTGGGATGGGCCAGCTCCACCCAGATAGGCACTTTGCGGAGATGAGCCAGGGCCGGCGCCGGAACGGCGCGGACGATGCGATAGAGATGATCGTCAAGCAGTTCCAGCACCTGTTCGCGCAGTTGCTTGTGTTCGTCCTTCAGGAGCGTCTTGTTGATCTTGAGCGACCAGCCGCGAAGCTGCTGCGCTGCATACTGACTGTCGGCATCATAAGGTGGTTTCTCCGCGGCGGACGCCGGCACAGAGAATACCGCGACCAAGGACCAGGCAAGCCACTTCATCACGAAACCTCGATCCGGAGGAAGGGTCAATCGATGAAGACGAACTCGTTGGCGTTCAGCAGCAAGCGGCATGCGGCGGCCAATCCATGCTTGCGCGCGAAAGCCGCCAGCGCCTCGCGTTCCTCTGCTCGCGGCGGACGCCCCAGGGCCAGACGATAGCCGCGCGCAATCTGCTCGTTTACGTCGCCGCCCGCGTTTTTCAGCCGATCCGCGAAGAACTCCGCCTGCTTGACCACGAACGGATTGTTCAGAAGCGACAGTGCTTGCAAGGCAGTCAGTGTCGCGTTCCGCACCGGCGTGTTCACGTTGGGGTCGGCGCAGTCGAGGCAGTCGAGGAACGGATTCGGCACGCTCCGCACGGTGAAGCGATAGACCGTCCGGCGATAGGTGCGCGGGTTGTGGATCGCGTCGAGGGCTGTGTGATCGTAGACCGGCGAGTGATCGTCCTTGAAACGGAACAACTCGAAGCCCGGTCCCCCCATCGTCAGGTCGAGCTTGCCGCTGACAGCCAGGACACTGTCGCGAATCGACTCGGCGTCGAGGCGCGTTCGATTCATGCGCCATAAGAAGCGATTGTCGGAGTCGATCTTCGCGGCGGTTTCGTCGTGGCGCGACTGCTGGCGATAGACGGCGCTGAGCAGGATCAGCCGGTGCAGTTTCTTGAAGGAACCGCCGTTCTCCCGGATCTCGACTGCGAGCCAATCGAGCAATTCGGGATG
>JBBSDR010001234.1:0-3059 GCA_038240465.1 Gemmatales bacterium | reverse complement strand
TCGTCGCCGTCGCTGTTGGCCGGGTAGAAGCCATAGACCGCGTGAGCCGACAGCAGTTTCTGGGCGACAATGCGATCCAGCAACTGGGTTGCATCGCGGAACAGATCGCGCGCCACCTCGCCGACGACCGGATCGTTCAGGATGCCCGGATACTTGCCGGACAGCTCCCAGGCCATGAAGAAGGGCGACCAGTCGATGTACGGCACAATCTCACCGAGTGGGAAGTCGCGCAGCACCTTCGCCCCGACAAACTCCGGCTGCGCGATCGGTGTGTTGTTCCAGTCGATCGCCAGACGGCGCTTGTAAGCGTCGGCATAGGGGACGAGCTTGCGCTGTTTGCGTTTCGCGTAGCTCTCGCGCTCGTGTTCCTGGGCGGCGCGATTGTCGCGGTCGAAACCCTCTTTGAGTTCCGCACGGGTCAGCCGGTCGAGGACGCCGACGCAGCGCGACGCATCCTTGACGTGAACGACGGCCTGGTGATAGCTCGGAGCGATGCGGACGGCCGTGTGCTTGGTACTGGTTGTTGCGCCGCCGATCAGCAGCGGCAACTCGAAGCCCTCGCGCTCCATCTCCTTGGCGACATGGACCATCTCGTCCAGCGACGGCGTGATCAGCCCGCTCAGGCCGATCATATCGACGCCTTCCCGCCGGGCCGCGTCAAGGATCTTCTCGCACGGCACCATCACGCCCAGGTCGATCACCTCGTAATCGTTGCAGCGCAGCACAACGCCGACGATGTTCTTGCCGATGTCGTGGACGTCGCCCTTGACGGTGGCCATCAGCACCTTGCCGCGCGCCTTGCGCTGTCCGCCGGCCGCTTGTTTCTCTTCCTCCATGAACGGCTGCAAATAGGCAACGGCTTTCTTCATGACGCGCGCGCTCTTGACCACTTGCGGCAGGAACATCTTGCCGGCGCCGAACAGGTCGCCGACGAGGTTCATGCCGTCCATCAGCGGCCCCTCGATAATCGCCAGTGGCCGGCCTAGCTTCTGCCGCGCTTCCTCACAGTCCTCGTCGATGTAGTCGGTGACGCCCTTGAGGAGTGCGTGTTTGAGCCGTTCCTCGACAGGCTCGCTGCGCCACGCCTCTTCCTTCGCCTCGGCCGGGCCGCGTTTCTTGACCTTCTCGGAGAAGGCAATCAGGCGTTCGGTCGCGTCGGGCCGGCGATTGAGCAGGACGTCCTCGACGTGGCCGAGCAGTTCCTTGTCGATCTCCTCATACACCGCGAGCTGGCCGGCATTGACGATGCCCATGTCGAGACCGGCCTGGATCGCGTGATAGAGAAAGGCCGCGTTCATCGCCTCGCGGACGACCTCGTTGCCGCGGAAGGAGAACGAGACGTTGCTGACCCCTCCCGACGTCTTGGCGCCCGGACACTCCTTCTTGATACGCCGGACGGCCTCGAAGAACTCGACGGCGTAGTTGGAGTGTTCCTCCATGCCGGTGCCGACGGTCAGGATGTTCGCGTCGAAGATGATGTCTTCCGGAGGGAAGCCGACTTCCTCGGTGAGCAACTTGTAGACGCGCTTGCAGATGGCCAGTTTACGGTCGCACTCGACGGCCTGGCCCTCCTCGTCGAAAGCCATGACCACGACGGCGGCGCCATAGCGACGGACGAGGCGGGCCTGGGCGAGAAACTTTTCTTCGCCTTCCTTGAGGCTGATCGAGTTGACGATGGACTTGCCCTGGACGCACTTCAAGCCGGCCTCGATCACCTCCCACTTGGACGAATCGACCATGATCGGCACGCGGAAAACTTGCACCTCGGTCCAGAGCGAGTTGAGGAAGGTCGTCATGGCGGCGACGCCGTCGATCATGCCCTCGTCCATGTTCACGTCGAGGATGTTCGCCCCACCCTCGACCTGCTGGCGGGCAATCTTGAGGCCCTCGTCGAAGTTCCCCTCCTTGATAAGTCGAGCGAAGCGGCGCGAACCGGTGATGTTAGTGCGCTCGCCGATCATGACGAAGTTCGTCTCGGGCCGAACGGCCAGCAACTCGGACCCACTGTAGTAGGACCAGGCGGGAAGATCGGGGATGCGGCGCGGCTTGACGCCCTTGACGGCCTCGCCGATGGCATGGATCCAGTCGGGAAACGTGCCGCAGCAGCCGCCGACGATGTTCACCCAGCCGTTGCGGGCGAACTCCGACATCGCGGCGACCATCTGCTCCTTCGAGCCATTGAAGCCGCCGAAGCCATCGGGCATGCCGGCATTGGGATAACAGGAGATCGGCTTGCGCGAGATGTTCGCCAGGCTCTCCAGATGCGGCCGCATCAGGTCAACGCCCACGGCGCAGTTCAGGCCGACGCTCAGCGCGTCAAAGTGCGAAATGGATGCGTAGTAGGCCTCGGGCTTCTGGGAGGACAGCGTGGCGCCGTTCTCGAAGATGGTGCCGGAAATCATGACTGGCAAGCGGCGGCCGGTGTCCTCGAAGAACTTGGCGATGGCGAACAGGGCGGCTTTCTGAACGAGCGTGTCGAAGGCTGTCTCGACCAGCAGGATATCGACCCCGCCGTCGCTGAGGGCCGCCACTTGCTCGTAGTACACTTGCACCATCTGGTCGAAGGTGACCTCGCGGTGGGAAGGATCGTCTTCGAGGCCGATGGACAGTTGCTTGTTCGTCGGGCCGATGCTGCCGGCCACGAACCGCGGCTTGTCGGGAGTGCGCTTCGTGAACTCGTCCGCGACAAGGCGGGCCAGTTCGGCGCCTCGTTTATTGATCTCGTGGACGCGGTCGCGCAGGGCGAACTCGGCCAGGGCCAGGCGGTTGCCGTTAAAGGTGTCCGTCTCAATGATGTCGGCGCCGGCCTCGAGGTAGGCCCGGTGGATGCTCGTGATGAGCTGCGGCTGGCTGAGGATCAGTGCTTCGGTGCAGTTGCGCAGCGGTACAGGATGGTTGCGAAAGACGTTGCCGCGATAGTCCTCTTCCACTGGTTTCTTCGAGAAAATGAGCGCACCCATCGAGCCATCGAGGAGCAGGATGCGCTCTTCGAGCAGTTGTCGCAGGCGAGAAGTCGTATCACCGGTCATCGGCAATCGTCCTGACTCGACCAGCCCCGA
>JBBSDR010001233.1:0-3070 GCA_038240465.1 Gemmatales bacterium | reverse complement strand
TGACCATGCGCAACAGACGCTCGCCATTGTCGCGGGCGTCGATCAGCAGTTCCGTCTGTTTCGGAGTCAGCGGGCCGACCATCTCCTCGAGCAGCAGATGCACGGCCAGGCGAATGCTGGTCAACGGCGTCTTCAGTTCGTGACTGACCGTGGCGACGAGATCGCTCTTGACCTGATCGAGCAGGCGGAATCGGGTCACGTCATGCAGCAACACGGCCGCCCCAAGCGTTTCCCCCGATGGGGCCGCGATGGGCAGGATACGCGGCAGGAAGAATCGCTCACGGCCGCCCTCGACGAAGCGCAGCACCCGATCGAAATCCTCAAGCAAGAACGGCTGCTGGGTCCGCAAGGCTTCCTGGAGCAGACCGGCCAGTTCTCCGGGAGGCGTCCACACGGTTGCCGAACTCTCCGGGGCCGTCTGGCCGAGGACGCCGAACACTTGCTGGGCGGCAGGATTGGCCATGTGGACCTTGCCGCCGGCATCGACGACAATCACGGGATCGGGGAACGAGTCGATCGTCGCCTGGCTGGTCTGCTGGGCGCGCAGCAGCCGGGCCGTGTCTGACTGGCGGAACTCGCGCAACTGGCGGGCCATGACGTTGAAGGCGTTGGCCAGTTGGCCCAGCTCGTCGGGATAGGTAACGGGTACGACTTGATCGAGGTCGCCCTTGCCGATGGCCAGGGCCGACTGAGTGACCAGTTGCACCGGCCGGAGCGTGGCGCGGGTCGTGTACCAGGCCAGCCACAGGGCCAGGAAGACGGCAGCGATCAGGCCCAGGCTGAAACCGGCCAGCGAGCGATGCGCCGTCCTCCGGGCCTGTTCCTCGGCCTCCTCCATGTTCCGCTGATTCATGTTGAGGATGTCCAGGGAAACCTGCTTGATGCTGTCGTACAGGTCCTTCAGCCCCTTCGCTTCGAGATAAGCCGCACGGCGAGCCTCCGACTGCGGCGGCAGACGGTGCCAGAACGCATCGCCTCGCTCCCGGTAGCGCCGCCCCAGCCGGGCCAGTTCGTCGGCCGCCTCCTGTTCGCCTTTGAGAGTGATGTTGTTCAGTTCATCCGCGAGTTGCTTCTTGAAGACGTCCCAACTGGGGCCGTACTCCTTGCTGGCGCGGTCGTCCGTCATGCCGGCGTTGGCCAGTTGGAATGACGAGTCGATCTTCTCGACGGCCTCGCGCAGTTCCTGCATGTAGCGGACGCTGTTGTAATTCTCCTTGAGGATGGCGTCGATCCGGCCCCCGAGGTGATACAGCAACACCGTGGCCGTGCCGCCCAGGGCCGCCAGCAGGACCAGCAGGGGGATCAGCGTCAGCACAATACGAAAGCGGAATGACAGTTTCATGTTCGATCCAAAGCAGGGCAACTCGCATGCCGTCACCGCTCAGAACCTGTAACTCTGAGGCGAGCCGGGAGCGTAAGCGACCGGAGTCTTCGTGCCAGCGTAAGCGACCGGAGTCTTCGTGCCAGCGTAAGCGACCGGAGTGTTTTGCGTCATCGCGGAGTTCTCCGGTCGCTTACGCTCCCGGCTCGCCATTTTGTTTGTGCTTCTCAGAGTCCATACAGAAGGCGTTTGCGGTAGAGGGTGCTGGGGTTGATGCCAAGGATGCTGGCTGCCTCGTCGAGCGAGGCGGCGGTGGCCAGGACGCGGCGGATGTGTTCGGCCTCCAGTTGCACCAGAGTAACCCGGCCGCCGGCCTCGACTTCGGGTCGCGCGATGGCCCCGACCTGCGTCGGCAGATCGGCCAGGCCCACGCGCTCTCCCGATGACAGAATGACGCCGCGCTCGATGGCATTGCGCAACTCACGGATATTGCCCGGCCAGGGATGCTTGCGGATCATCGCGCGGGCCTCGTCCGTGAAACCGGTCAGTGTCTTGGCCGACTGGCGCGCGAAGAACCGCAGCAGGTGTTCCGCCAACGGCAGGATGTCTTCCGCGCGCTCGCGCAGCGGCGGCAACGTCAACTCGATGACATTGAGGCGATAGAGCAAATCCTCGCGGAATCGGCCGGCGGCCACATCTTCTTCCAGTTTGCGATTGGTCGCGGCCAGGATACGGACGTCGGCTGTGCGCGTGTTCGGATCGCCGACGCGCTCGTAACGCTTCTCCTGGAGCAGCCACAGCAGTTTTGGTTGCAGCGCCAGGGGAAGGTCGCCGATCTCGTCGAGTAACAGCGTGCCGCCCTCGGCCAGGCCGACCTTGCCGACCGTGTCCCGGATCGCGCCGGTAAAGGCGCCGCGGACGTGGCCAAACATCTCACTCTCCAGCAACTCGGCCGACAGGCTCGGACAGTGCAGAGTGACGAAAGGTGCCGCAGCCCGGCGGCTGTTGGAGTGAATGACTCGCGCCAGCACTCCCTTGCCGGTGCCGCTCTCGCCGCGCAGCAGGATGCCCGCCTCGCTGGGAGCAACCTTGAGGGCCAGGTCGAGAACGCGCTGCATTGCGGGTTCGACCGTCTTCAGATCGGCCTCGGGGACGATGTCGCGGACCTGATCTTCGAGAGCGGAGACGCGCGATTGCAGCCGATGCAACTGTTCGCGCCGCCCAAGAATGGCGCGCAACTGGTCGGGCGTAAATGGCTTGGGCAGGTAGTCGAGAGCGCCCTGCCGCATCGCCTCGACAGCGGTCTCGATGGTCGCATAGGCCGTGATGACCACGACATCGACTTCGGGCCAGCCGTGCCGGATCTCCGGCAGCAAATCGAGTCCGCGTTCCAGTCCCAGGCGCAGATCGAGGAAGGCCAGATCGAAGGGCTGCCGGTGAAGCTGTTCGAGCGCGCGCGTGCGATCGGCGGCCTCGACTGCCTTGTGGCCCATCGCTTCCAGGGCGATCCGCAGCGTCCGCCGCAGACTGGCCTCGTCATCGACAATCAGAATGTGCATCGATTCGGTTCCTCTTCGCGCGTCGTGCATTCTGCATGACAGCCCGTGCAAGATGCAATGGTGAAGCGAGCTTTCTCGGCCAACCCTCGGCTATTGAGGCCATTTCAGCACCGGCACAGTTCTTGCGATCTGGCATAAGGCTCGCGAACCCCTCTTGCCGCTTGCGGCTTAGCGGGACAGGACCGCTAAG
>JBBSDR010001232.1:0-3071 GCA_038240465.1 Gemmatales bacterium | reverse complement strand
GGCCTGCTGGACGAGACGCTGGTCGTGGTGATGAGTGAGATGGGCCGAACGCCGCGGATCGTGGGCAACGGCGGCCGGGATCACTGGACCTACTGTTACGCCGTCGTGCTGGCCGGCGCCGGGATCAAGGGAGGCACGCTGGTTGGCGCCTCGGACGCGCAGGGCGGTCAGGTCAAGGACCTGCCGGTGAGTCCCGCGGACATTTGCGCGACGATCTATCACTGCCTCGGAATTGATCCGGAAATGACGGTTCGCGATCGTTCGGACCGGCCGATGCCGGTGGCGCACGGCGGCAAACCGATCCGCGAAGTTGTGCTGTAAAGTTGTCTTCCGGAACCCACCCGGAACTCCCCCCTCGTCGCGGTCTGGGTCACTGGCGATCCGCTGGCGGTTCCGTGCGAAGCCATCAGGCCCCTGTCGGCGCGCCATTTGCTCAACTCCTGCACCTCAGGACGCAGGCTGACTCCCTGGAATGCGGGACGGGTGGTGCCCGAGGTTCGCCTGATGAGTGTCGGCTTCTTCGGATTCCGTTTGGTCATGTGGCGCCTCATCCAGCGTCCATGATACTGGCCCCTCCCGCGCGCTGCTAATCCGCCTCCGTGACCGCCGCTGGCCGATGACGCATTCATGAATCAGCGGCTTGCGGTAAGCGGTGAGTCAGGACAACGGTTCGCGACACCGTTTTCCCCTCGCCGGGGTCATGACTGACCCCGCTCGCCAAGAAAAGAGCGTCAGGCTCGAGCGCCGCGCTTGCGGCGTCCTTGCAGGTGCAGGAGCAGCATGGCCACGGCCACTCCGGCGAGCGCGTGCAACAGCAACACCAAGAGGGCCTGCAAGAGCGAATGCTGTTCCAGAAACGCTGCTTTGCTCACGTCCTCTGGAAGACAGGCGTCGAGTCCGCGCTTGCCCCAGTAGGTGGTGATACCGATCAGGGCCAGCGTCTTGCTCAGGCCGGAGAGCGGCGCGATCACTCCCGAGAGGATAATCTGGGGAATGACCGCCATGGGAATCAGCGTGACGGCCATTTCCTCCGACGTCGAGGCGGCGGAGATGGCCAGGCCAAGCGTCACCCCCGCCAGGCTCAGCACCATTAGCACACTCAAATGACTCAGCAGCGCCCCCGGCGGCCCGCACCAGGCGTGGACCAGCGCCAGCAGGGCCAGGATCTGCACCCAGGTGAACGCAGTCAATAGCAGCAGTTTCGAGGCGTAGTAAGCGCTCGGCAGCAGATTGAAGTCGCGCTCGCGGGTGTAGATCGTCCGCTCCTTGACGACTTCCTTGGCTGCGTTGTTGCAGCCGAACCAGAAACTCGATACGGCCATCAGGAACAGCAGATTGAGCGACATCCTGGCATGTTCGACGGGTTCCTTCACCTTGCTGATGTCGCCGAACAGCACGCCGAGCAAGACCGGCACGAGCAAGGCCTGACCGGCCATCGCCAGCAGCGACGGGTAGTCTCCCAGCCAGATCGCGAAATAGCGCCGCGTCAAGAGCGCCGTTTGCCGGAAAAACAGCCGTAGCCGCTGGCCCGTCTCCACCGCCGGCCCGTCGTGGGGGACCATCGTCGGGGGAAGGTCGGCAGGCAGACGGTCAGCGACGTAGCGCCGGGCAAGCGGGCTTTTCAGGAAAGCGGCCTGCCAGTGTTCCGCCGGCTGCTCGGCCAGGCGCTCATAGACGTCGCCGAGGCGGTCGATCTGGAAGTATTCCATCGCCTCCGCCGGCTTGCCGACAAACGCCAGTTTGCCGCCCGCCGTCAGCACGACCACCAGGTGACAGGTCCGTTCGACGTTGGCGAGGCTGTGCGTGATGCACACGACCGTCTTGCCGGCGTCCGCCAGGGAGCGGAACAGGTTCATCATCTCGCGGTCGGTCTGCTCGTCGAGACCCGAGGTCACTTCATCGAGAAACAGGAGGCTCGGCTTGCACAGGATCTCGTTGGCAAGGCTGGCGCGTTTGACCTGGCCGCCGCTCAGATGCCGAATGAGTGTGCCGCGCCGCGGCGTCAGGCCCACGGTGTCGAGCAGCTCGCCCACCGACGTTTCGACTTCCCCGGGACTCGTGTCCGGCGGCAGACGTAGGCGGGCGGTATAGAGCAGCGCCTCGCCGACGGACAGGGAGTCGTGCAGGACGTCTCTTTGCGGCACGACGGCCATGTCCTGCTTGAGCGCGTCGAAGTGAGTGTAGAGGTCCTTGCCGTTAAGCAGCACGGCGCCCGCGTCGGCGGGAGTGCGCCCGCTCAGGGCCGACAGCAGGGTGGACTTGCCCGAACCGCTGGGGCCGAGCAGGCAGACGAACTCGCGCGGCCGAATGACGAGACTGATGCCATCGAGCAAGGTGAGCTGTTGGCCGGTCTCGCGGCTGGTGACCACCCGGCTGACGCCGCGAGCGATCAACTCGACGTTATCGGAGCGCGGCCGGGGTACCAGCGCGGCGCCGGTGAACTGAAGCGCATAGGGGCCGATGTCGAGCTGATCGCCGGCGTGGAGGTCCGTGGGGGCCTGGATGCGCCGGCCGTTGACGAAGGTGCCGTTCGCGCTGTTCAGATCGTGCAGAACGGCGCTGCCGCCCTGCAAGTCGATCCGGGCGTGGAGGCGCGAGACCTGCGGGTGCGGCAAGTAGACCTGCACGCCCCCCTGTTCCCGGCCGACGATCGAACTGGCCGACAGGGTGAACTGTTCGCGTTCAAGGATGGCCTGGGCGACAGAGGGCTGACTCGACAGGAGCGTTTGCGCCCCCTCCGGGGGACTGGTGGCGACGTTCGCAGCCGCGCGGGCCGTCGCCTCGCCGCCCGGCTGGAGCAGGAACTGAAAGCGCGTTTGTCCCGCCTGCAAGACGGCCCCGTGCTGCAGCGGTTGGCGTTCGGCGACGGGGTGGCCGTCGCAGTAGGTCGGGTTGCGGGGAGACAGGGACTCCACGCAGTACTGGCCCTCGTGGCGGACGATGCGGAAATGGTGCCGGGAGCATGCGGGATCGAGGACGCAGACGTCAGCGGTCTCGTTCCGGCCGACAAGAAAGGACTCAGCAGACCGCAGCGGATGCAGGGTCCCCGCAGTCGGATTGAACAGCGCGGG
>JBBSDR010001231.1:0-3077 GCA_038240465.1 Gemmatales bacterium | reverse complement strand
TTCTTGCCGCCCTTGCCTTCGAGCATCGCTTGCAGGTCGATTTTCGTCTCGGGCGGATACGGCGTCGTGAAGCCCTTCATTCCCTTGGCATCGAAGGGACCAATGACGTACCACTGGCGCAGGAAGCCGAGATGATCGGCGACGCTGACCTCGACGCCGAGGGCCTTCAACTTCGTCTGCACGCGCCGGGCCTGATCGAGATCGCGTGACGCCTCAAAGAGCCGGCGAAACTGTGGAATCGGCTGCTCGGCCGTGACGTTCGCGAAGGCCAACTCGATCGCGTCGAAGCGAAACTCGGCATCGTCAATCGCAACGCGCAGCAGCTTGTCACGGCTGCCGGGACGCAGGCCCTCGGCCGTATCGAGCGCGAGGCGGCGTGCGCGGCCCTGGCGCTTGCGATCGGCAGCGAACTTGAGCAATGCATCTACATCGACGTCCTTGCCGCCGTTCTCGACGATGCGCTCAAAAGCGGTGCGCAGCCAGTTGGCGGCAGCGACATCGGGCGTGTCCATCGATTCGAGCAGGCGCGGCAGAACGGCGGGGCCGCGCGCGACAAGTTTGTCCCAGGCCGTCCGCGCCACGGCGGGACTGGCCTTGATGCCGCGAAGGAGATCGTCGGTTTCATCCGGCCAAGCTGGTGTCGCAAGAGACATGCCGAGAACGGCAAACCAGCAGAGTCGCAGTTTCATCGGGAACTCCTCAACACTTCGTTCCGATAAAGGAAGAGTTGGTATCCAGGGTCACAACGCGCCGTTCTCCCGCAAAGGTGGCATCGAAGTATTGCAAGAACCCCGCCTGCCCCAGCAGGGGAAAGCGAATCGGGGCTCCGGAAAACGCGACTCGCGCTGTCCAGCTCCAGGTTTCCATCCCATCGTACAATTCCAGACGAACGTCGCCATAGCGGATCGGAAAGACGACGCCGCTCCAACGGACGGAATGACCCGCTGCCAATTCGGGTAAGAGAATGATCCCAAGCAACCCGGCCAATGTCAGCGGAAAAATCGTGTCATCCGCGCCGGTATCGGCAAGCGCCTCGTTGATATTGCGAAAACTTCCCGTCAGCACATTCGCAATACGAATGGGTAGGAGGGGTCGCCAGCGATCCGTGGCACTGGCTGGCAACGTCGGGGGCGGCGGGCCGAGCAAGGGCACCGCTAGATACGGGAATCGCAAACTCATAATAGTTCCGCACCTCCGAGGTAAATATCATCGGCGAAAACGTGTTCAAATACAGCCTCCTGCGGATCGTGGCCCCTCTCCGCCAGTTGCCGCTCCACTTCCGCATACTCTTGGGCAGCGGCGAGAATGCGACAGCCATCGATGCTGAAGGCGACCCATTGCCCCGCATGCTGCCGAAGTTGTTCGGAAGGAAATTGGCTCCGGTTCTCTCTGAACAGCTTCATGTGTTCGGCCAACGATGGAATCGTCCTGGTTTCTGGAGTCATCATCCACTCTCCCTATCAGGTATGCCTTGTTACACCGAGCTTCGGACACAACCTCGTCAGGGTACATTGCCCGCACCGGGGCGTCCGCGCGTGGCAGACCTGCCTGCCATGATAGATCATACGATGCGCGAACATCGTCCAGTGCTTCATCGGAACCAGCGCGTTCAGGTCGCGCTCGATCTTCACCGGGTCCGTCATCAGCGTCAAGCCCATGCGCTGGCTGAGCCGGCTGACGTGCGTATCGACCGGGATGCCCGGCACCTCGAAGGCGTTGCCAAGGACGACGTTCGCCGTCTTGCGGCCGATGCCCGCCAATGGCGTCAACTCCTCCATCGTCTTCGGCACCTGGCCGCCGTGGACCTCGACGATGCGCTTGCAGCAGGCAATCAGGTTCTTCGCCTTGCTGCGAAAGAAGCCCGTTCGCTGGATCAGCTTTTCCAGTTCCGCAACGTCGGCCTCCGCGAACGCCTTCGCATCGGCATAGCGCGCGAACAGCGCCGGCGTCACCTTGTTGACCAGCTTGTCGGTACACTGCGCCGACAGAATCGTGGCGACGAGCAGTTGCAAGGGGTTGGCGTAATCCAGGGCGCAGTGAGCGTCGGGATAGAGGCGGGCCAGTTGCGCCGCGATTCGCCGCGCACGTCCCTTCAGGCGGCGCTGGCCGATCCGAGGATCCGAAGCAGGCAGCAGCGACATCGACGAATCCTTTCTTGCGCGGGGCTACTCGGCCACCTTCCACAGACAGATGGCACCATCGGCGCCGCCCGTCGCCAGGAGGCGGCCGTCCGGCGCGAACGCGACACAGGTGATCGCCGCCTCGTGGCCCTCGCCGTGAGCGGTCTCCGAGCCGCTCTCCGTGTCCCACAAACGCAGCACGCGATCGTTGCCGACCGAGGCCAGAACGCCGCCGCTCGAACAGGCCACCGCCGTCACCATCTGCCGATGCCCCTGCAAACGCCGCATCTCCCGCCCCGTCTCGCGATCCCACAGGCGCAGCGTCGTGTCGAAGTGAGCCGATACGATGTGCCGGCCATCCGGACAGAAGACCGCGCCCGTGACCGCGCCCCGAGGCACGGCAAACTCGCGCCCCGGCCGCCCTCCCGGCACCTCCCACTCGACCAGCAGTTGATCGCGCCCCGACGACAGCAGCGCCTTGCCATCCGGCGCGAATGCCGTCCCCGTCACAACGTCGGTGTGCTTCGACAGACGCTGCACCGGCCGGCCCGTCTGTCCATCCCACAGGCGCACGGTACGGTCGTCGCTGCCCGAGGCGATCCACTTGCCGTCAGCCGAGAAGGCCAGCGTGCGAACGGCGTCCAGATGGCCGCTCAAACGCTGCTGGTCCGCGCCGGTCAGGGCGTCGAGCAGGCGCAGCGTCACGCCGGCCGCGACAAGGAGCGCCGTCCCCCGCGGCGCGGCGGCCAGGGCGGTCACCTCGCGCGGCATCTCGTGCCGCCGTACCTCGCGCCCCTCCGGAATCGCCCACACATGCAGACTGCGATCCCGCCCGCCGGAGACAAGGTGCTTGCCGTCCGCGAGAAAACAGAGCGAGGCGACGGCGTCACGATGGCCGATCAGCCGCGCTGCCGGTGCCAGTGGAGCGCGCCCGGCCAGGGAGGCAATGTCGCCGGT
>JBBSDR010001230.1:0-3082 GCA_038240465.1 Gemmatales bacterium | reverse complement strand
CTTCCCGGGGGCGCGGCAACCCACTGTCGAGCAGCCAGTGCAGCGCGGCCAGGCAGCGTTGCTGTCCCATGCCGGTTTCGAGAATGATGGTGGAATCGCAGCGCCACGCCGGGCAGGGCGCGGAACGAAGCGGAATGCGCTGGGGATGGCGGCGGAGAAAGGGGGCCGCTTCACGATGCAAGGCAAAGAGGATGCAGCGGGACATGAGAAGACCTGTCTTGCCGCTCAGAAGTTGCTGCAACACGGACCAGCCCCGAGCGCAAGCGAGTGGGGTGCATCGCAAGTACCCCTCGCTCGCGCTCGGGGCTGGTCCGTAGCGAAACGGCGGAACCTCACGATAGTTGCCACATCAGCATCTTGAGACTGTCGCCCATCTTCTTGTTGACGCCGAGGGCGGCCGACGGCTCGTAGCCGCAGTGGACCATGCAGTGTTCGCAGCGCGGGTCCTTGCCGTGACCGTAGGAATCCCAGTCGGTGTCGTTCATCAGGCCGTCGAAGGTGTCGTGATGTTCGTCGGTAATGAGGTAGCACGGGCCTTTCCAGCCCTTGACGTTGCGCGTCGGATTGCCCCAGGCAGTGCAGGTCAGTTCGCGCTTGCCGCTGAGGAACTCCAGGTAGATCGGCGACGACATCATGCGATACTTCTTCATGATCGCCTCGGCCGCGCTGAACTTCTCGCGGATGTCGTCGCGAGTCATGAAGATTTCGGCCGCGCCATCGGGGTTCGTCTCCTTGACCGCCGTGTAGCCGTAAGCCGGCGAGATCATGAAGCCATCGACGCCCAGCTTCGTCAGATAGGCGTACAGGGCGTCAATCTCGGCCAGGTCCGTCTCCTTGAAGATCGTCGTGTTGGTGCAGACGAGGAAGCCGGCCTTCTTCGCCGCGACGATGCCCTCGATGGCCGCCTTGAAAACGCCGTCGCGCTCGACGCAGAGATCGTGAGTCTTTTCCAGACCGTCGAGGTGGACGTTGAAGAAGAACCGGCTCGTCGGCTTGAACTCGTGCAGTTTCTTCTTGATGAACATGCCGTTGGTGCAGAGGTAGATGTGCTTGCGGCGTTTCAGGATGCCGCGCACGAGCCGGCCAATCTCGGGATAGATCATCGGCTCGCCGCCGCAGATGCTGACGATCGGCGCGCCCGCCTCATCGACCGAGGCGAGGCAATCTTCGACGGAGAGCTTTTCCTTGATGCTCTCGCTGTATTCGCGAATACGGCCGCAGCCGGTGCAGGTCAGGTTGCAGGCGTGCAGCGGCTCGAGCATCAGCACCAGCGGAAAGCGCCGCTCGCGGTAGATCTTTTTCTTCGCCAGGTAGCCGACCATCGTGGTCGTGAGGCTCAGCGGAAAACGCATGACTGTCTCCTTCAGTCCGCTTGCGGCTTAGCGGGTTTGAACGCTAAGCCGCGAGCGGCTCCTTGGCGAGTGCGAGCGCATTGCGATAGCGCGCCAGCGCCATCAGCGGGAAGTAAAGCGCGTAGAGATGATACTTCAGATAGAAGACCTTGGGAAAGCCTGTCCCCGTGAATGGTTCCTCGTGCCAGGAGCCATCGGCCTGCTGAGTCTGCCTGAGCCAGTCGATGCCGGCGCGGACCGATTCACTCTGCTCTTCGCCGGCGGCCAGCAGGGCCAGCAGCGCCCACGCGGTCTGGGAGGCGGTCGGCGTCCCCTGGCCGGCCAGCGATGGATCGTCGTAGCTGGCGCAGCTTTCGCCCCAGGCGCCGTCCGGCTGCTGGACCGACTCGAGCCATGCGACTGCCTTGCGCATCATGGGACTGTCACGATCGTGGCCAATACGGTCGAGGCCTGCCAGGACCTGCCAGGTTCCATACAGGTAGTTGACGCCCCAGCGTCCCGGCCAGCAGCCGCGCGGGTCCTGGGTCTTCTCCAGGAATGCGAGGGCCTGCTTGACCTGGGGATGATCGACGCCGTAGCCATGATGGCCCAGGGCTTCGAGGACGCGAGCGGTGATGTCGGGACAGCTCGGATCGAGCATGGCGTTGTGATCGGCGAAGGGGACCTGCGTCAGCACCTCGCGGTTGATGTCGCGGTCGAAGGCCGCCCAGCCGCCATCCTTGTTCTGCATTGCCAGGAGCCAGCGCAGCCCCCGCTCGACGGCGGGATTACTGGCATGTCCCGTCTTTGCCAGGGCCATCAGCACCATCGCCGTATCGTCGGTGTCGGGATAGAAGCCATTGCGATACTCGAAATACCAGCCGCCCGGCTCCACGGTTGGATTCGTCTTGCTCCAGTCGCCGGCACGCCGCACTTCCTTGTTGAGCAGCCAGCGGGCCGCCCGATCGACGTTCGCCGCGCGGCCTGGCTCGATGCCCGCATCGCCGATCGCGTTCAGGGCCAAGGCCGTATCCCACACCGGCGAGAAGCACGGTTGCAAGCGGATCGTGTCCATTTCTTCGATCATGAGATCGTCGAGTTGCTTCATTGCCCACTTCATCTCGGCGGCATCGTCGGCCACACCGAGACAGCGCAGGCAGATGACGGTGTAGATCATCGGCGGAAAGATGGCCCCGACGCCGTCGCTGTCGCTGAAGTGTTCGCGCATCCAGCGTACGGCCTTGCGCACGGCCCGGCGCCGCAGCGGCGCGAAGAGCGGAAACCGTTCGAGTTTCTTGATGGTCCAGTCGGCCACAAGAAAGAAGTTGCTCCAGCTAAAGAGACGCCGTGTGGGTGAGGCGGGCCACTGCGGCGTCTCGGGGGGATCGAGGAACAACTCGGCGATGCCCTGCTCGCGCGGCATTTTCGTGCAGGGTTTGTGGGCGTAGAAGATGCTGAGCGGTACGACGATGGTTCGCGTCCACGCCGACATGGCGTAGAGGTTGACGTAGAACCAGCGCGGCAGCAGGACCAACTCGGGAGGCACCGCCGGACAGTTGCTATAAGGGATCTGGCCGAGCAGGGCGAGGTAGAATCGCGTGAAACTGTTGCACTGCGCGGCGCCGCCGAGGTTGCGAATGATGGCCCGGGCGCGCGTCATCACCGGCGAATCGGCAGCGGCGACTCCGGTGATCTTGAGGGCGAAGTACGCCTTGACGGAGACGCTGAGGTCCGGAGGGCCGCCGGGATAG
>JBBSDR010001229.1:0-3086 GCA_038240465.1 Gemmatales bacterium | reverse complement strand
TTGTTCCATCCGCGCAGGCCGGGTCGCTGCTGCTACCGCACCCGCGAACCAATCGGCAGAAGTTCCAGTTTGACAACTCGACTATCGCTGGGCGGCCGGTGCTGGGCCACGCGTTAGAAGAAAGCATGTCGGGCAGCGAACAAAGCGCTGTAGGCTCCCAGCAGAAACCCGCTGACAGCCAACAGGCCCACAATCACCAATCGGTTAGCCCGGCACAGAAGCTCTCCCAAGACTAGATAGACGGGGACAATCACTGCAGCGAAGCGCGCGCCACCCGCCATGTACATCTCGTAACTGCTCACCAGATAGGGAATCAGCAGCAGGCAGCCGCCGGTGACGGCCTCGACCGGGGACAACGAGCGCTTGCGCCAGCCCAGTACGGTCAGGGCGGCGGCGAAGACGAAATAGATTGGGTTGGCGAACCACAAACTAAACACCGGGAAGGCGTCCGGGTCAAACCGAGCCCAGTGGCCCTCCGAGGAAGCCACGAAAGTTAACCAGATTGGTTCCAGAGTTAGCAGAGCCTCCAGCTTGTCAGCGATAGGCGCCCGCGGACGGAGGCGCCAGGCGGCTTGCGTTTTCACGAAGGCCAGCGGTTCTCCAAAAGCCAACCACTGGTAGATCACATAGGCCGCAAGCCCCCAACAGGCGATTGGGAGCAGGTAGAGGAGGCTCAGGAGCCATCGCCGCCAGGACGGGCATCGTTGCCAGACGTGCAGAGCGAATGGCGGGAGTAGTCCGACCCCAGGTGCCCTGCAGGCTGTGGCCAACCCGACCAGGAGGGCGATGAGACCCAACGGCCAGCGTTGCTGCGTGGCATAAAGGAAAAGCAGCACAGTTAGAACGAATAATGATTCGCTATAGGCCATACGGAAGAACATCGTTGTTGGGAAGAAACCGAAAATCAACAGGGTAAAGACGGCTAGATGGGGTGGACCAGCGCCCTCTCGCTGCCGAAGGTAGGCGGCCAGCAGTACAAAGGCGGCCGCGAGACAGAGATGCGTCACCGCCATCAGGGCAACGACGGTGGGCAGGCCGAACGTGGTAGCCGCCGTGCGGCTCAACAGCGGGTATGCCGGGAAAAATGCCACTGTGGACGGCTTCAGTCGGTGGTAGTGATAGCCCTGCTCGACAATGCGGGCGTACCATTTCCCGTCCCAGTTGCTGAAAGCACTTACGACATCGCCACCGCTTACTTCCGGTTCCTTATCCGAAAGGGAGGTTCGTCCGAACACAACTCCGATCACCACGATCACGCTGCTAAACAAATACACCTTGAAACCGAGCAGCAAGGATCGGAAGAATGGCCTTTGACCGCTATTCGGCGCCTCTGGCCTATCAGGTGGAAGAACTTGGGGTGTCATCAACCGATCGCCTCGACCTGGGGCACTCCCGACGTGGGTACAAATTGCAGCGCGCCTTTTGGCTCACCAACGCAATTCATTGACGCCCTCATCCAGAGGACGGGCTTCAAAATCGCTATTCCCTTGACGACCCTCAGTGGGGTGGGGAGTCTCAGATGATCCTTACTAGCGAGGTTGTCACAATGGGAAAAAGAGTTAGTGAAGGTCATATCGGGCGGGACGGCGGCTGTCAAGGATGTTTGCGGCTCGCTTCCTCTCTGTCCTGCGGACCATCCAGAAGGGCCTTGGCGGTCGCCGGCCAGGGGCAAGCCAGGACGAACGCCGCATAGGTCAGCAGCACACCATCCAGTGGCAGACGCGGGCCATGCAGGGATTCCGCGTGACCGAGAATGTAGGGCAGCGGGATGCAAATGAGCGCCAGCGATGAGGGTATCGCCCGCACGCGCCAGGGATACGTCCAGCGCCACGCCACGAGAGCAAATCCGATCATCAGGACCAGGCTGGCGAGCAACAGCGGAGCAGCGCTCTCCTCGATCCAGTGCGGCGTCTCCTCGTCGGGCTGAGTCTGAATGCGAACGATCTTGCCTTTGCGGGCCAGCGACTCGCTGCCGAAGAAGTAACACGCGGCCGACATTCTCCGATAGACGGTCCGGGCCGGATTTTTCTCGATCTCGGCCAGGACGTCGCGCGACAGCCGGCGATAGCGCGAGGACTGGGGCAGGCCGCCCAGGTCCGCCTGCACCACGGCCGCGCTCATGTGGCGCGAGGACGCCAGCGCCTCGACAAGCTGGCGTTCGCTGAGCGGGCCGCCGGTGGCCTGCGGATTATTGCCCTCCCACAGATGGAGCCAGGTCGAGGTGACGATGGGGACCGGCTCGCCGAACGCCTGGAAATTGCGGATGCCCCAGGGCGCCAGTCCGTTGGCGAAGCCGAGAAAGGCCAGCAAGGCACAGAGCCAGCCGCGTTCCACCTTGCGGCTGCGCCACAGCAGCCAGAGCAGGGCGACGAAGGCGAACGGCAACAGGGCGGCACGCAGCAGCGCCAGCCCCGCCAGGCTCAGCCCATAGAGCAGGCTGGCGAACGCTCCTCCCGATTGCCCGGCGACTGTGCCGAGGAACAGCACGAGTGCGAGAAGGAAGGTGGCGGCGGTGCCGTCGTTGATCGCGGCGGTGTTGATGATCCAGAACGGATGCAGGGCGGTCAGCAGTCCCGCGAGCGCGCCGACAAGGCGCGAGTCGAAGGCGCGCCGGCCGAAGAGGAAGTACAGTCCCGCGGTCAGCACGCCTGCCCCGCACTGAAGCCAGCGCGCGGCGGGATCGACATCCTCGGCCGGCAACCAGCGCGCCAGCAGGCTGAGCAGCCAGGGATAGCCCGGCGACACATGGGCCGTCCGCTCCTCGGCGGCGGCAAGGGGAGCCAGGCTGCCATACCAGGAATGTTGCTTGAGGTTGTGGACGAGGGCGTCGAGTTCGGTTGGCTGCGCCCGGCCGCGCATCTCGGTCTCGGAGGGAAGGGAGAGGACCGGTGAGGAATCCTGCACCACGAGCGGGCCGGACGTCAATCCGCCGTCGGCCACGGCCACGATATACCAGACGCGAACGCCGGCCGCCAGCGCCAGGACAAGCGCCAGAAGCACGAAATCGACAAGGCCGAACGGACGCCGCGCCATGGACTCTCTCCTCCGGTTAGCCGCGACGCGAGCCTTCGAGCGGAGCGCGTGGC
>JBBSDR010001228.1:0-3086 GCA_038240465.1 Gemmatales bacterium | reverse complement strand
GTGAGCAGGATGACAGCCCGAGCGCAGGTGGCGCTGACGCGTTCGAGCTGCTCAACGATCGTCAGCCCGCGCCCCGGCAAATCCGCGAGCATGACCGGCTCCAGGTTGAGCCGTTCCTTCAGGAAGACCTTGAGCTTCAACTTGAGCAGTTCGTTGTGTCCGAAACTGACGAAGACGCGATTCTTGGACTCGGCCATGATCTCCTCCAGACTCAGACGGAGCTTTTGCTCGAACTGGGCGGAATTTTTGTCCAGGAAGGTGTGAGCGCCGGCCCGCATCGCCTCGGCGACGGCCTCGGTCGTGCCGGTTTCCCTCTGCGTCATCATCACGGTTCGGATGCTCGGATACTTCGTCCGGATGAACCGCAACAGCTCGACCCCCTCGCGCGTCAGCGTCGGCGACAGCATCATGTCAATCAGAGCAACATCAATCGCCTGGCTTCGTGAAGATTCGTCATGCCGAGTTGCTGTCGAACCGGAAGCGGACGGAGCGTTTGGCGTTGTGCCGGCTGCTGCTGGCGTTGGTCATCTCGGCGAGGTTGGCACCCTTGCCGCCGAGCAGTTCTTTCATGTCGGCCCGGCCCTCGGCCTTGCCGTCCCCGAAGAAGTAGACGTACTTGCTCATCGGCAGACCGCCTTCTCCGAACTCGATAACCCCTCGTGAGGGTAAGCCAATCCAGGGCTGTCCGTCAAGGAGCATGCAGAAGCAATAGCGCCTCGGTCCGCGGCACTTCGGGATCGATGCCCGCACGGCGCAGAGCAGCGAGGTGGCCGGCGAGCATGTGCCAGTCGTCTAGGCTATCGACGTCGTACCACGGCGGCAGAAGGGCCAGACGGGCCTCGCCCAGCCGTTCAATCGTCTGCCCCAGAACGCGACAACTGCCCCAGTCGATGCCCGAAAAAAGCGACGCATCAAACCGCCGGCATCCCAGCAAGTAGTAGCCACCATCGGCCGCCGGACCGAGGACGACGTCGGCGTCTTCCAGCAACTCGAACGCCTGTTCGACCAGCGCGGCCGGGAGCGTCGGGCTATCGCTGCCGACGACGACGGTTGCCAGCCCGTTGTGAGTGGCGAAGAATCGCGCCAGCCGTTCTCCGAGATCGCCCGGCCCCTGCTGCCTGAGCGTGAATCGTTCTCCCACCAGTGGAGCGAAGGCAGCGCCGTTGTCGTCCGGCGCGAACACCACGACACGCCGTGCCGGCACAGCGGCCAGTCGATCGAGGGTGTCCCCGAGGAAAGCGGCCGCGACTTGCGCGGCCCATTCGGCAGAGGTTGTCGCGGCGAGCCTTGTCTTGACCTTTCCTGGAATCGGCCACTTGGCGAAAATGCCGAGGACGCGCTGGTCCGTACTGTTGGTCATCCTTCTCTTCCTTCTCTCCTCATTCGTTCGACCGGCTGCAACGGGGCTGTATCGGCGTAATCCTGGTCTTGACAGCAGCCTCCCTTGAACGTATACGCCTCCCTCCTTTCCTGACGCACGAGACCGGCGGAATCATCCGCACACACGCCCTCCGGGGCCGTGTCTGACAGGGACTTTTCCTGCAGAGCGGCAGCGCCGGGTGTCGATAGGAGAGGGGAACTGCGGCCTGCGCACTCGCGGCCGCACCGGATGGAGTCAGGCAACCGAACGCGGGACGTTATTTCGAGACGGACTGAAACGGAGTGCGATCGAGGGGTGGGTGCGGCCCGTTTGACGGCGCCGGACCCAGATCGCTGAACCGTTCCCGAACCAGTGGGACTTCGCGGCAAGGCACGGGGAAGCCCTGTCGCGAACCCTGGAACGGATCCGTTCGGGTCCGTGCGTTCGCTGTTGCCAATCATCGGGGAGGGGTTCATGGTGACGCATGTCGATACGGACATTCAGCAGCTCTGGCGCGACTACCAGGCCAATCCGAACGACGAGCATCGGAATCAGCTCGTCGAAAATTATCTTCCACTGGTGAAGTACAATGCCGAGCGGATCTGGGCCAGGCTGCCCGACGGAGTGGACCTCGACGACCTGATCAGCGCCGGCGTGTTCGGCCTGATGGATGCCATCAGCGCCTTCGACATGCTGCGTGGGGTCAAGTTCGAGACGTACTGCGTGCCGCGCATCCGGGGGGCCATGCTCGACGAGCTGCGCACCATGGACTGGGTGCCGCGCCTGGTCCGCAGCAAGGCGAGCAAGATGGAGGAGGCGCGCAAGACGCTGGAAGCCGCGCTCGGCCGACCGCCCAGCGCCGAGGAACTGGCAAGCAGGATCGGCGTTCCGCTCGATGAGTTCGCCAAGATGCAGGGCGACGCCACCGCCGTCACCCAGGTCAGCCTCAACAAGAAGTGGTACGAGACCGATAGCTACAAGGACGTCCGCGAGATCGACATTCTCGAGGACAAGAAGGCCGAGGACCCGACGCATCGGCTGCAGAATCGCGACCTGATGCGGCTGGTAACGCGCGGCTTGAACCGCAACGAGCGTCTCATCATGATCCTCTACTACTACGAGGACATGACGATGAAGGAGATCGGCGCGACGCTCGACCTGAGCGAATCGCGTGTCAGTCAGATGCATTCGAGCATCGTGGCCCGCCTTCAACAGCAACTCGCAGCGCATCGGCCGGAATTTAGCAACTGAAAACCCGAGCCCGACGAACTAACAAACCGGCCGCGCGGAAGCGATTTCCGCGCGGCCGGTTGGCGTTATTTCTGATAAACTCGGCGATGTTCGGGTACAATTCCCCAGGAACCTGACCGTCCCCCGGTGGTTCCAGGAGATTCGCGGATGACAGAGTCGGCTCCCGATGCGGGTGGGTACCTGGTGGCGGCGCGCGCCGGCGACCGCGAAGCCCTCGGCCGCGCCCTCGAAGC
The DNA here is from genome assembly GCA_038240465.1 of Gemmatales bacterium. Lineage (GTDB taxonomy): Bacteria > Planctomycetota > Planctomycetia > Gemmatales > Gemmataceae > JBBRIK01. The sequence goes on along the minus strand of JBBSDR010001228.1, from coordinate 242 downwards.
GTGCCGGCGTTACCTCCTGCTCGTGGCCAATCGACAACTCCACGCTGATTTACAGGCCAAGGGGGGCGCCTCGGATCTGGTGCAGGAAACGTTCCTCGAAGCCCAGCGGGACTTTGCACGCTTCCACGGCACTTCGGAAGACGAACTGCTCGCCTGGCTGCGTCGGATTCTTCTGAACAAGGCCGGGAATTTCGCACGCCACTATCGGGCGACGGACAAGCGCGCCGTCGCCCGAGAAATCG
>JBBSDR010001227.1:0-3091 GCA_038240465.1 Gemmatales bacterium | reverse complement strand
GTATCCAAACAGCGCTCCGCCCGGACAAGCCGGGCGGCGGCGAGGAGGGAGAAGGACATTGCCCTCTGGTATCCAACCAGCGCTCCGCCCGGACAAGCCGGGCGGCGGCGACAGCTCTTCGGTGATTCTCGTTCATGCCGGAGTGTTATGGGCGGTGGATGACGCGGTTCATCCTGTTCCACAACAAACGGCATTTGCGCGACATGGGCATTGTGTTGCGAAGCCAGCAAGCGAGGCCGCTTGCGGCTCCGAGCGCGCACCCCGGACGGAAATCGCACCCACCGGGGGTGTGGGAGCCGTGGAATGAAACGAATCTTTTCTCACGATAATGGATGCACGTTGCGCCGAATAGCACCAATTCCTGCTGGCCTTCAGATTCCTCTATCCGCCCCAGAAAAGCCCCCGATCCCGAAGTTGAGCCAGACACTCATCCGTAACACCCGCGTCCGGATGCCGTCAGTTGCCGCTCTGCTCTCTCGGAAGGGCCAGCTTCTTCACTACCTCACCCGTCCCGGCTCGAATTCTGCTGCTCATCGGAAATCTCAGAGCCAGCCCTGGCCCTCTTCTCTGATGATTGTTCGCATCGCCTCGATCCAGGCGGGATGATCGTTCAAACAGGGACACGGATGCAGCAACTCGCCGCCCGCGTGCAGGAATGTCTCCTTCGCCTCGTGGCCGATCTCGTCAATCGTCTCCAGACAATCGGCCGTGAAGCCAGGCAGCGCCACGAACACCTTCTTCTTGCCCGTTTTTGCCAGTTCGATCAGCTTGTTTTCCGTGTAGGGCTTGAGCCATTCCTTGCGGCCAAACAGCGATTGATACGTCTGCGTCCACTGCTCGCGCGGCCAACCCAGGCGCTCGATAAGCTTGGCGGTCGTCTGTTCGACATGTTGAGGATAAGGGTCGCCGCGCTCGGTGTACTCGATCGGAATGCCGTGAAAGCTCAACAAGTAGTGATCTGGCTGCCAGGAGAGTTTGGCGAGGCCTTCCTTGATGACTGTCGTCATCGCGTCGAGGTAGGCAGGGTGATCGTGATAGGACGTGATGATCCGCAGGGCCGGCACACGGCGCTCCGCCAGCAGCGCCTTGAAGAGCGTGTCCGTCGCCGAGGCCGACGTCGTCGCCGAATACTGCGGATACATCGGCAGCACGATCAGACGATTCACGCCCTTTTCGATCAGGTCATGCAGCACATCGCCAAGGGGAGGATTTCCGATCTGCATGCCGAAGCGCACCGGCACGTCAGGAAGCAACTTCTGTAGAGCGGCGGTCTGCAACTTCGTGATGTGCAGCAAAGGTGAGCCGGTCGTCTCGTTCCAGATGCGGCGATACTTGGCCGCGGAGCGCGACGGCCGGAACGGCAGAATGAAACAGTTGAGGATAAACCACCACTTGAAGCGCGGCACCTCGATAACCCGCGGATCGCCGAGGAACTGGCGCAGATAGCGACGCAAGGCGGGCGGCGTCGGAGCGTCAGGCGTACCCAGTTGGACCAGAAGAACGGCGGCGGACATGAAACTCCTATTTTCCGCGTTGTGGATCGTGCCAGTCAGCGCTGCGTAAACGTCATCTGCTTGAAGCGCTGCACGCATCCGGTGATGGCTTCCTCGGTTGGCAGCCGTTCGATGCTCGAAGCACCAAAGAAACCGGCGATGCCCTCGGTGTGATCGAGGACATACTGAGCGTCCTCCGGTTCGGCGATCGGCCCGCCATGACACAGCACCAGGATACCGGGCTTGACCGCTCGCGCCGCGTCGCTCAGTCGTTGCACACGCCGTGCCGCCTGCTCCAGCGTCATCGCTGTTTGCGCCCCAATCAGGCCCTTCGTCGTCAATCCCATGTGCGGGATCAGCACGTCGGCGCCGGCCCGGGCCATCGCCCGCGCCTGTTCCTCGTCGAAAACATAAGGACAGGTCAGCAACCCCAGTTCGCTGGCCGTGCGAATCATGTCGATCTCGACGCCGTAGCCCATGCCGGTTTCTTCGAGGTTCTGCCGAAAGACGCCGTCGATGAGTCCGACCGTGGGAAAGTTCTGCACGCCGCTGAAGCCGGTCTCCTGAATCTCGCGGAGGAAACGCTTCATGAGGCGGAAGGGATCGGTGCCACAAACGCCGGCCAGGACGGGCGTGTTCCGCACGACGGGCAGCACCTCACGGGCCATGTCGAGAACGATCTGGTTGGCGTCGCCATAAGGCATCAGACCGCTAAGACTGCCGCGGCCGGCCATGCGAAAACGCCCCGAATTGTAGATGATGATCAGATCGACGCCGCCAGCCTCGGCGCACTTGGCGCTCAGCCCGGTGCCAGCGCCGCCTCCCAGGATTGGCTTGCCCGCCGTGAGCTGACTCCGAAGACGTTCGAGACACTCGGCGCGAGAGAACAAACTCATGAGAGGATGGCTCCAACCTTGCTGTAGCCGAACTCGCCAGAGTTCGGGTGTGGCGTGCCAGCCCGAAGTCTGGCGACTTCGGCTACAATCGCTCCCTCGCACTCGAAACCACGCTTGCGGCTTGGCGGAAGGCCCCCCACGCCGCAAGCGGCGGGAGGTCACTTGCTCTTGAAGTCGGCCGCGAATGCCTTGGGGTTCAGCGTCTCGCCGGTCGCGAACTTCGTCAGTTCGTTCCAGCTAAGCGTCTTGCCCGGCTCGAACACCTTCTTCTTCATGAAATCGCCGACTCCCTTGACCTCGGCGTAAATCACACCATCGGGGGCCGCGTCCTTGAAGACCTCGCGCGCGATCGCATGATGCACCTGCGAGGCGAATAGCTCGCCCATCATGTAGTTGTGGTAGTAGACCGGCGCGACGACGATGTGGATCTTGCTGGCGTAGTCCGGCGCATCGCGGTTATCGGGCCGTTTCACCAGTTGATACTTCTCGACCAGGTCCCACCACAGTTTGTTCAAGTCCTGCCCCGGTTCCTCATACATGCTCTTCTCGAAGCGCAGCATCACCTGGCACCAGCGCGAGAAGATCAGCAGCCGGTAGCGCAGCGACAGCGCGGCGGCCTCGTCGTAGGCGCGCGCGTCCGCGACCGGGATGCCCATCTTGGCCAGGAACGCCCCGCGGTTGCTCACGCGCTCGAACATCATG
>JBBSDR010001226.1:0-3092 GCA_038240465.1 Gemmatales bacterium | reverse complement strand
CGCCGTCGGTCCTAAACATCGAAGCTGTTGGCAACCTCGCCTTTATTGTACCTCCTCTGCATTCGCCATCGTATCAGGTTGTCACACCGCAGAGGCCCAGATAAAGGACAAGGTCGCCAGCGGGCAAGGCGAAGGCGCGAGCGATCTCCTGCTCAAAGTAACCTCCCAGCGGCACCGTCGCAAGGCCGAGGCTGGCGCTGACCAGACAGAGGTTCTGCATCAAATGTCCCGCCTCCAGCAGCAAGAATCGCTCGCCGCGTTCGCCGTACTTTGCCTGCACGCGCTCGCCATCGCCAACGAGGACCCACAGCATACTTCCGCCCTCGACCTGTCCCAGCGACGGCACCCACTCGCGCCACTGTTCGCGCTCCGCGCCCTCCGCGATGCGCGACAGATGATGCCCGGCGCGGTCGTAGTGATAGAGTCCGCGTCCGAGCCAGCCGTCTGCGATGACAACGAGATATAATTCGAGCGCTTGCAATCCACCGGCAGAGGGCGTGGGACCGCGAAAATCGTCGCGATGACAGCCATGTGTCAATGACAGCAATCGCGCCAGTGTTCGCGCCGCCGGCAATTCGCTCGACAGCGACCGGTGACAGCGCCGCGACAGCAAAACGCAATCCAAAGACGGCCACCACCGACGACGCACGCGCGGCAGCGTCACACGCGGATAGCCGGGATAGGACCGTGGCGCGATTGGAAGTCTCTGCTCATCGTGAGCGAGGATACCATCGCGGAAGTCGATGAAGCTGGTGCGGTCCAGTTCGCTGCGGCGCAACGTGTTCATGGCCTTCTCTCACGGAAAGGGATGCGGCGGCATACGCGCCCATTCTTCGATACCGCGTTTCCACAACGGTCCGCCGAGGAATGGAAAGAGATGATCGCCGTGCATCGGCTGCAGGCCCGGCACGATGACACGAAGGACAATCCAGCCCGGCTCCTCCGCGACAATGCCCGGCGGCGTCAGCAGCCGGAACAGGACCGGCCTCGTGGCGCCGAGACGACCGGTCAGAACGCTGAGCGTTTCCGTGTCGGCAACAGTGGACTTACGCCGCCCGCTCGCCGGGCGATGCAGGACTGTCTCACGCAGTCGTTCGGGATGCCGGCTGTAGTAGAGCGCGTGGCCGGCGAAATCGCGCGGCCAACCGGAGGAAGCCGGTTGGCTCAGCAGATGACGAACGTAGTAGCGGCCGTGGATCGCTTCGAGCAATGCCTTCTCCCAGGCTTGATTTCGCGTCTCGCGGCAGGCCGAGCCGGCGCTGAAGCAAAACCCTTCGCGATCCTCGCCCTCAACAGTAACAATCGTGACGTGCGCGCTGAAAGGCGACTCGACACGATACCCGCGATAGCGCAGGTTCGGCCGCCGCACCCGCCGGCTAATCTCCGGTCCGAGCAGGCTCAGCACCTCGTCCTCGCTCCACTCCTCCAGCGGATAGCTTCCCCACCACGCGCCCATCAGAGCATCGCGTTCGATCGCTTCTTGCAAGCCGCGCAGCAACACCGGATCGCCGCTGCGTCCGCACGCCAGCCCGGTCGAGAGAGACGGACAGAGTTGATGTCCGCTGCCGAAGAGGTAGACGAGATCGGCCGGCACCCAGCAAGGATCACCATTATCGACACGCCGGCAACACACCCAACGGCAGCGCGTCGCAGTCGTGAAGCGCTCGAAGGGAAAGCCCGGCATCGCATACTGCTCCGCATGAAACAGCACGCACTGATCGGGCGCCAGGAAGGATTCAGCGAGCGGCCACTCCTCGACACTCGCCTCGATGACGCCATCGGCCGGCAAGGGATACGCCTGGAAACGTTCGATGGCTTCGCCGGCGCAGGCTGCCTCCGCGTGGGCCGTGTCCCAACCCGCTCCGCCGGTCGCCACTTCCTGCGGGCGTTTCTCCGATGGCGGGACTGTCCCGGCCCAGACGACGACGTCGGGATCGTGTGGCCGGCACGGCACCCGGTTGAGTCCCGCGAACAGGCCGGTGAAGCGGCTGGCGTACCAGGACGACATCAGCCCTCCCGCCCGCATTCGGGACATTCCGGGTCGATGAAGACGCGATGAGCCGATACCTCCAGCGTCTCGGCTTCCAGGACGTGCAGACGATAGAGGACGGCAGGAGGCTCGACCTCGGACAGCAGACGCGCCTTCCAGTGGACGATCTGCTCCAGCATCGCGGCTCCCTCATTGGGAAAGGGAACAGGCGTCAGACGGGTGCCGCGCCGGCCATGATCGACAAGGGCGTCGTGAATCTCTGGAGCCGGCGACAGTAAGCGAAAATGACGTAGCAGACAGCCGAGACACGGCCCCGCGTCGGGCAAAAAGACGGGACTGACGTAGCCGCGCGCCAGCGCTCCGGTGCTGACCCACAGCCAGGGATCGCTGTCTCCGCGCATGCGCCGATTGAAACGCAGCGCCTCGTCGAGGTCAAGCCGATCTTGACAGAGGACGTGCAATACCGGCGAGCGGGGGGTGTCAACCCCCCGGTGCTGATTACCGGGGCGTTCACACGCCCCGCTCGCCAACCGTTCCACCAGCGGTCCACTGCCCTCGACCGCGAGCCGGCACGACTCAGGACGATGCGCCGCAAGGGCCGGACCATCGACAAGGACACGCTCGCCGTACAGCCGCTCGATCAGCGACCGCGCCGGCGTCCGTAACGCTTCGGAGAGAAAGCAGAGCAGTTCGTTGAGTGACAGCAGGCCGTCACAGCGAGCCAGAAGCCCGGGCAGCCATTCGTCGAGTCCCGGCGCGCGAAGGGTATAGCGGAAGTCCTCGCCGGCCACCAAACGGACGACTCCTGGATCGGCAAGGATGCTGAACGGCAGGGCCAGGCGCGGACGGCGAGTCATTCCTTGGCCCTGGCGAGCCAGTCGGCGACCGCGTGCATGACCTTCGGCTGCCGCAGCAGCAGGGCGTTGACCACGATCCAGTCCGGATAGCGCTTGATCTCGATGTGCGAGGCGTAGACCAGAAGCGTCCTGTCCTCGCCGGCCGGTGTTACCGTCCAGCTACCCTTGACCTTCTGCACGTCGCCGGCCTCGCCCTCCTCGCCCTCCCAGTGCGAGTGGAAACGACCCGGCGCCACCTCGTGCTT
>JBBSDR010001225.1:0-3095 GCA_038240465.1 Gemmatales bacterium | reverse complement strand
TCATCGTGGCGGAGGCGTTCCGCGAGCAGTTCGGCCTGAGCGAACTGTATCTCGCCGATCTCGACGCCATCGCACGCAGGCCGCCGGCGCTGGAACTGTTCCGGGCGCTGCGAGCGCGCGGTTTCTCGCTCTGGGTCGATGCCGGTTTACGTTTCGCGTCCGACTCCATCCCATTGCTTGAATCCGGCGTCGAGCGCATCGTCGCGGGGCTGGAAACACTGGCCGGGCCGGACGAGCTGGACGGTCTCGGCGAGCGAGTCGTCTTCTCGCTCGACCTGAAAGCAGGCCGGCCGCTGGGCTGGAGCGGCGACGCCTGGGAAATCGCGACGCTGGCAATCGATCGAGGGGTGCGGCGTGTTCTGGTGCTGGACCTGGCCCGGGTCGGCGCGGGTCGCGGGACGGGGACGGAAGAGTTGTGCGCGCGTCTGGTGGTGGCGTATCCCGACGTGGAGGTCAGCGCCGGCGGTGGAGTTCACGGCATCGACGATCTCAACAGCCTGCGAGCATCGGGCGTCGCCGCCGTGCTGGTCGCTTCGGCCCTGCACGATGGCCGATTGAAGCGTGAGGACATCGAAGCGCAGCCGGATCAGGGACGCCATTCGTAAGTGGCCGACTGACCGGGGCTTTCCTCGACCTCGACGCGCAGCACGTCCGGCGCGAAGCGATGCCGCTCTTGCAGCACGATCAGCAGCCGCTGAGCGATGTAGCGCGCCAGTAATTCGGCGGTCGTATTCTCGATCGGCAGCAGGACGCAATCCTCGAGCGGAAACAGCCATTCGCGCTGGCGATACTTCACCTGAACGCTGCGCGCCGACGGCTCGACGAGGATAAGGGCGTTGCGGGTGGGCAGCATCATGCGATGGTCGAGTTCGTCGGTGATCGTCTTGGTTTCGCGTTTGAGGGCGATGAAGTCGAAGACGTAGAAATTGTGATCGAGAACGCCTTCGACCTCGACGGCGGTGCGGTAATTATGGCCGTGGAGGCGCTCGCACTTATCGCCTTCGTAGCTGATGAAGTGTCCCGAGCAGAAGATCAGGTGGTCCTTGGTCACGCGGACCTTGAAGCGTTCTGGCATAAGCGATCGAGCGCGGGGTCAGGGGGAGGTTCATCCGCAGATGCCAGCGTAGCAGACTTTCGCTGCCTCAGCCACGAGGCGCGGCCTTTTTTCACAAGGCGAACTGCCGTTTGGGCAGATACGACGAGGAGTTTTTGGAGCGGAACATGTGACGCGCCAGACGCGCTCCGCTTCGAGGACTCCGCGTCGCGGCTAACCCATCTGTCAAACGAACACACATCAAGTATAACTCACCCAGGACGCACATCCGACGCCTCCGAGATTCCTCCCATGAACCTGCTCTATTCCGCGCTGCTCGTGTTCGCTGCGATCGACTCCGACGCCGAGAAACTCGCCGCACTCTCAAAAGAAGCACAACAGGCCCTTGCCCTCCAGGACGGCAAGAAAGCGCTGGCACTCCTGGATCGAGCGCTCGCGCTCGATTCAAAGGACGCCAGGCTGCATTTCCTTCGCGGGGCCGCTCACGATCAACTCGACCAGCACAAGGAAGCCATCGGCGACTACAACTCCGTGCTGCAACTCGATCCGAAAAACGCAGAGGCGCTCGATCGCCGCGGCAGCGCCAACTTCAAGGCGGGCCGCATCAAGGAATCCGTCGCCGACTTCGACGCCTATCTCAAACTGCGCCCCAAGGAATTCGAGGGACACTGGCGCCGCGGCATCTCGCTCTACTATGCCGGCAAGTTCGACGAGGGCCGCAAACAGTTCGAGGGTTACGAGAAGGTCGATACCAATGACGTCGAGAACGCCGTCTGGCATTTCCTCTGCGTCGCGCGCAAGGATGGCGTTGAGCAGGCCCGCAAGTCGATCCTCAAGATTGGCCGGGATACGCGCGTGCCGATGATGATCGTGTACGACCTGTTCCGGGGCGCCGCCAAAACCGAGGACGTGTTGAAGGCGTGCGACGAGGGCAACCCCGACCAAAAACAGAAGAACACGCGCCTTTTTTACGCTCACCTCTATCTCGGTCTCTACGCGGAGGTCAACGGCGACGCCAAGCTGGCGCTGAAGCACTTGACCGAGTCCGCAAACAAGCCGAAGCCCCATGCGTACATGTGGGACGTGGCCCGCGTTCATCGCGATTTGCTCAAGGCGAAGCTGGCCGAGAAATGACACGACCCGCACCGCGGGGGAACGCGGTACGGGTCGAGCGGGTCAGACACATCGTGGCCAGGGAGCCGTCAGGATCAATAGGGACTCTTGCCGAAATCGAGCGTGCGCGGAACGGTGTACTGGGCGGGGGTCGCCGGCTGGAGGATCACAGCGCTCGGCATCGTCTCGGTGCGCTCGACCTTGTTCGTCCCGGGCGGCAGCGGCCGGGGAATCTGCCGCGACTCGTCAGCCTTCGGCATCTTCGGCTTGGCCGGCAGGCCCGGGATGGACTCGCTCGGATTGACGATGACCGACGACTCGCTGCCGTAGCCGCTGCAGTTGCTGCAACCACTGCAACTCGTGCTGCAACCGCCACAGCTCTTCCGGCTCGAGAACTTGGCGGACATGCGATTCACCAGCCCGCACGGCTTGGACGAGCAGCCGCACGTTCCGCTCGAGCACTCCGACTCCATCCGCATGCAGCCTGACGGCATGAAGCTGTAATGGGAGGAGCAGCCGCTCGCACAGGGAGAGCAGGGACAGATGCGGTCCTTGACCCGCTGGCACAACGTCGGATGCTCGGTGCCCGGGATCGGTCCCGGATGGTCGCACTGGACCTCGCAGCAGCCCTTGCTGCCGCAGCGCTTCATCTTGCCGCGCAACCTGGCCAGGAAACCTTCTCGCTCACCGCAGCAGCTCGAGCAGTGAGAAACCGTGTTACAGTCGCTGCAAGGCGAGCCACAGCAGACCGGATTGGCGCCGCCGGCACAGACCGACAGCAACAACAACGCAGCATTCATGCGAAATCCTCCAGTTCGAGGTGAAGGCCCGGTCGCGGGGGTAGCGGTCACGAGGTGGGTCGCTTGGCGGGGCCTTGTTCCATGGCTTGTTCTTGTCCCGGCGGCCTGTCCTTCCTGGACTCGCTTGC
>JBBSDR010001224.1:0-3098 GCA_038240465.1 Gemmatales bacterium | reverse complement strand
GTTACTTGTACTGGAACAACCTGCTCTGCACAATTGCTTGGACGAGAGTTCGCAATCCATAATCCTTGTCACGGATTCTGGCGACGATGGCGTCAATCTCCGGCTGATCGGACTTGCCAGGCGACGCGCCGGTGGCGTAACTCAGCAGCTTTTCGGCCAGGGCGCGGGCGAGCTGGTCCTTATCCTTCAGCAGCACTTGCTTGAACTCATCGATATTCCGAAACTTCCGGCCATCGGGTAGCACGTCGGCCGCGTCCACCGGCTGGCCCTTCAGGTATCTCATCCTGCGGCCATCAAGAACTACTGCCTCTCCCTTGCCGACGCTTCGGTAGTTCTCACGCCAGCCGCCGATGACGTCGAAGCTCTCCAGCGCGAATCCCGGCGGGTCGATCTTGACATGGCAGCTCGCACACTCGGCTCGCTGCCGATGCTTGGCCAGCTGGTCGCGAATGGTGATTGCCCCGCGAATGTCCGGCTCGACAGCCTCGACGTCAACCGTTGGCTTCGGCGGAGGCGTTCCCAGGATGCGGTCGAGCACCCACGCCCCTCGCAGCACCGGCGATGTCGTCGTGCCGTTGGCCGTCACTTTCATGACGCTCGCCATCGTCAGCACTCCCCCGCGATGGCTATCTTTCGGCAGGGCAACCTTGCGAAACTCCATTCCCGTCACACCGGGGATGCCATAGTGCTTCGCTAACCGGCCGTTGAGCATGGTGAAGTCCGAGGCGACGAAGTTCGTCAGGCTCAGGTCGTTCTTCAGCACCTCGTCGAAGAACAGGAGCGTCTCCTTGACCATTGCCACCTTGAGGATGTCGTCGTACTCCGGATAGAGAGTCGGATCGGGCGTAGTGGCGTCGATGTTGCGCAGGCCAAGCCACTGACCGGCGAAGTTCTCGGTGAACGAAGCCGCCCTGGGATCCTTGAGCATGCGCTCGACCTGCTTTCGCAGGGTCTCCGGCTGGTTCAACTTGCCCTGCTCAGCCAGGGAGAGCAATTCGTCATCGGGCATCGAACTCCACAGGAAGTACGACATGCGGCTGGCCAGCGCGAAGTCGTCGAGCTTACCGGGCTTCTCGCGCAGGAACAGGAAGTTCGGCGACACCAGCACGGCCTTCAGACCGACGCGCATTGCCTGCTCGAACGAGGCCTTCGCGTCCAACTTGGCTTTCACCCGGGCGAGGAACGGCTTGACCTCCTCGTCGGTCACGACCCGCCGAAACGCCCGGCGCATGAAGTCCCTGAGGAGGCGCTCGGCATCGGCGAGGGGTTGCTTCGTGACGACTTCCAGGCGGTTGCGGTCGCCGGCAGTCGGCGCTTGCTTGAGATCCCCGAAGATTCTGCGATGGCTCGGCGGCGGCCAGGTGTCGTGCAGCGGTCCTTCAATGTCGATCCACTGCACCGCCAGTCCCGGTCCCTTGTAGTTCTCCGCGCCCACTTTCTCGATAACGGGCGGAGTCACGCCCAGCCCATCCACGACGATCCGCGCGAAGTTCTTGGCATCGAGCCGTTCGACGAACTCGGTCACGGTCGGCTTGCCCGGCGGCACCTCGTGATAGCCGAGGATGCGTTCCTCCGTCACCGCGCTGAAGGTGCCGGCCGTCATGTGAAAGGTGACGGGCTTGTCCGTTTGAAAGGCGTAGGCGGAGATGCGGAAGCGGTAGTTGCCGGGGAAATGCGTGTAGAAGTTCCACAGCGTGACCTGAATGTTGGCCGAAACCCACGAACTGAAGATCGCGACGCTGTCCTCCAGATGGCGATAGACGCTGCCTTTGGGTTTCACGGACTGCTCATCCTTGATGTCGAAACGCTTCTTGATCATCCACGGTCTCGGCCCGTTGACGATGGCGGCGTCCAGCACCTTGTCGGCGGCTTCCAGGTATTGCTCTATCAGGAAGGACGAAACGTGGAGCGCCTCGGCACTGTTGTCGAATCCATTCGTCACGGGATCCGCGGGGAGCACCTCTTTCAGATCGATTTCCACACCCAGCAGGTCGCGAATCGTGTTTTCGTACTCGGCCCGGTTCAGGCGGCGCAGGACAACTCGTCCCTGAGTGACGCCGCCGGCCTTTTCGATTCGACTGCTGATCCAGTCCGTCAGGGCCTTCACTTCCTGGGCTGGAGGGCGCGGCTTCTCCTTCGGCGGCATGGCGCCTGACCTGACCTGCTCCAGGACAGTCAGCCATTTATCTCGATTGGCCTTGCTACTGAGGTCCGGCGAGGGACGATCGAGGCGAAAGTTGCCTCTGGGCTTGTTCCCCGCGTGACACGCCTGGCAGTGTTTGGCCAGAAAGGCTGGAGCCGGGTCGTGCTGATTCTCGGCCTGGGCTTCCTTCTTTTCGCCGGTCTGGGCGCTGGTGAAGAGCACCAGGCACAGGATGGCGGACGCCGGTGCAAGTGACATGGCCAGACGCTTCATGACTCGTCTCCGACTGCAAGGTCTGTCAGCCTCAGGTTAACGAGAGACCTCTCTGCTTGATGGTATGTTATGTCTGTTTGCTCCGCAACAGTTCAACGGCCTGACCCCGTGTTGCCGGGGTCTTCACGACGTTTCTGGGGATGGGCCTGCTGTGGATGATCGAGAGTCTCTATCGCAAGGGCGAGACCGGCCTCGATCGATTCCTGATCGGGGTCTACCTGATCTGCCCGATCGGCGCCGTCGTTCCGTTGCTGTTCGTCCCGATCACCATGCACTGGTTCTGCGGCATCGTTTGCGGGCTGGGGATCGTGTTCTGGTCGATGCATAAGCAGGCCGAAGGCACTTGGCAATGCGTGTACCTGGCGCTCGCGGTCGCGTGCATGATCCTGGCACTGCCCCTCGGCGACTCGCGACCGAGGAGTGGGTCGGTCACGCTCCTATTGCTCCTTCTGATTCTTGCCGTGCGGGACCTCAAGCCGTCCGCCGCGCACGCGCGATCGCCGATGGCGCTCCAGCTACCTGCTTCGGCCAGTAAATGGCCCAGGTATCCGTTCACGCTGAAACCGACAGAATTATTCTCTAATGATCACTTGAGCTGACTTTGATTGGTAACACACATATTACCCGTAACGATTATTGCTTACGTCGGCGCTTGGATTTATTGGATCCGCGTAGTCGATTC
>JBBSDR010001223.1:0-3101 GCA_038240465.1 Gemmatales bacterium | reverse complement strand
TGAGAGACAATTGCAAATTGCAAAGTGCAAAGTGCAAAGTGCAAATTGAAGAACCCGCATCAGAGATCGTATCGTGGCTCCGGCGGCTTCTGATCAATTTGCAATTTGCAATTTGCATTTTGCAATTGTCTTTCATTTTTGCTTATCGCGGAGGCAGCGCTCCCAGACGGCGCAGCGCCGGTCCATTCGGCGTGAATCGGAACCCGAGTGCCTTGCCGTCGTCGCTCGTCGCGCCGACGAAGCCGAAACACATCTCGTTTGTCGTCTGCTCGCCGAGGAACACGGTGCGCGGCGGATTGCTCGGATTGTTCGGGTTCTTCTGCGAGTTGTCGTACACTCCCTCGACCGAGAACTTCGTTCCGGCCGGCGCCTTGATTGGCTCCTTGAAGAAATACGTCTCCTGCCAGTTGTAGTCCCAATCCTTGATGGCCACGAGCGTTTTCTCCGGTCCGTTGGGCGGAGTCATGGTCACCTTGATCGACTGGCCCAGCAGGTGCATGTGCGGCGTCACCGTGTGCAGCGTCGAATCCTGGGCCAGCCAGATGTCGCCCTGGACCTTGTAGCCCGCGACGCCGGCGGGGATCATCAGGAACCGGCCCGGGATCGCGATCGGCTGCAACGGCTTGTCCGCCGGCTTCTTCGCGAAATACAGCCCGAGGCGCGTGCGATCCTTCTCAACGCGGCCCGTGCGGTGATAGTGAATCTGCACGACAACGTCCGCCTCCTTCGGCAGATAGTAGCCGACGCCCTCCGGCAGATAGTGAGGCCGCAGCCCCGGCGCCCAGCCGCCGAGGTCGCCCGACGGCGGAAAGAAACCCGGCCCCATGCGCGACGTGTAGCCGGGACCGCTGTCTTTCTCGTTCGGCTTCTTCTCGCGCACCTTCTCACGCTCGTCGATTCGCCGTCCGCGGCCCTGCGTGTCGAGGAAGTGCAGCGTGTGATGGACCACACGCGGATTGCCGGCCCGGACCTCGTAAGCCACCACGAACTTGTCTTCCTTCAGATTCGCCGGCAGCACGAAGCAGCGGAACAGGTCGCCGCCGGCGGCGCCGACGATCATCTCTTCTTTCGGTTCGAGGATCAGATCGGGCGGCCCAAGCGTCCAGCCGTCGGTAAACTTCTTCGTCGGCGGCGCATCCTTTGAATCGCCCTCGGGAGTGCCGGCCTCAACCCAGGCCGCGAGAGTGGCGATCTCCTTGTCGGACATGCGCCGCTCGCCCTTCATGACCATGCCTTCGCTGGGTTTCCACGGCGGCATCTTGTGATCGTGCGTGTACGACTTGATGTCGTCGGCCCAGTTGACGGCCTGCGGATAGGTCATGAGCGAGAAGGGGCCGACCTCGCCGGGACGATGGCACTGCTGACAGTGGTTCTGCAAGATCGGCAGGACGTCGCGATGATAGCTGGTCTTGCCGGCGACGGCAGTCTTCTCGCGCGGATAGAAGATGGGACAGCCGACCGCCTCGGTGATCGGCTCCTTGACCGGCTTGCCCGCGAGGACCGCGTCGATCGCATCGCGCAGATCGTGTTTGTCGAACTTTTTCTTCGGGGCCAGCCGCTGAGCATAGGCGTCGTCGATCCGGCCGCGATAGCGCAACTTGAGGTCACTGTCGAGGACGAACGCCTCGGGGACCTTCTTCGCGTCCATGGCGCGAGCAACCTTCAGTTCCGCATCGCGATACAGAGGAAAGCAAAGCTGGAACTCCTTCGCCTGTTTGGCCAGTCCAGCCGCGTCGTCCGTGGTTGGCGCCAGGGCGAGAAAGGCGACATTCTTGCCCGCGTAGTTCTTCGCCAGCTCGTTCAGGAGGGGAGCGTAGCTGTTGGAGACAGGACAATCGAACGAGAGGAACACGGCAACGACGGTCTTGCCCTTGAGGGCGTGCAGGTTCGTCGTCTTGCCATCGACGCCGATCAACTTGACGTCGGCAATCGGCTGGCCGGCGTCAGCGGCGCGGGCCGGCAGTGTCAGGACGGCAAGTCCCAGCACCAGGGACGAAAAAAAACGTGCGGACATGGTGGAGGTTCCTCGGGTCATGGATTCATCCCGCCGAGCAGACGTAAACACACCTGGCGAGGGCGCTGCGAGTCGTGATGGAAGCGTGAAGGGCCGCTCGATTCAGTGTCCGCGCACCGCCAGCGCGACCTCGACTTCCTTGCCCTTCTCGGCCGGCTGGATCAGCACGATGAAGCCCTGTCCGGCAGGGACCTTGCCCTCAAGGGTGGCATCCTTCAAGGCCTCACCGCCCGCGAGTATCTTGCGCGGTTTCTGGCCGGCTTGCAAGGCAGTGATGGCCTGGAACTTGTTGTCGGCCAGGAGCAGGTAGACGATCACCGGTGCCTCGCTCTTGGCGGTCACCGTCACGGTCTGATCGCTTTTGCCGCCGCGAAACTCGGTCTCGTGATAGGGTAGGTCCTTGCCCAGGGTGATGGTCTTCTCGAAGCTGGTCCCCTGACAGCCGGCTGTCAGCAGAACGCCCAGGCCCAGGCCGAAGAGAACGAATCGGCGCATGCGAGCAGTCTCCAGACGGACGAAGAACGATTCAGGAATGGGGGACCATGCGCGGCGACCGGGAAGCAGGGATCGGCTGGCCGTTGGCATCCTGCGTGCCGAGCTGCAACTGGCTCCAGATGTACGGCCGGGGGCCTGGCTCAATGGTCAGCACCACCTCGCCGTTCTGGAAGATGCGCACCGAGCCGGACGACTGGCTGACGACGACGGCGATGGCCCGGGTGACCTTGGTGATGGCGGCGGCCGCGGCATGGCGCGTCCCCAGGCCCATCGACAGGGTGATCTCGTGATGCGTTGCTTGCAGGTGCATGCAGGCATGCAGGGCCACGCCATCGCGGCGGATGATCAGGGCGCCTTCGAGCTGGGCGATGTCCTTGATCTGCTCGCGCACGACCGGGTCGCGGACGTCGCGCTCTTCCTTGCTGTAGCCACGAAACGGGTTGAAGTTCATTGGCCGGGCCAGGGTCAGCACTTTCCTCGTGTCGCCAACGACGAACATGGTGCCGACCGGCTTGCCCTCGCGGCCCTCGCGGCCAATCGCCGTCGCCAGATCGACCACGGCTCGCAGCGTCTCCAGAGGGACCTGCGTGTC
>JBBSDR010001222.1:0-3110 GCA_038240465.1 Gemmatales bacterium | reverse complement strand
GGCGAGGAGGGAGAAGGACATCCGTCCTCTGGTATCCAAACAGCGCTCCGCCCGGACAAGCCGGGCGGCAGCGAGGAGGGAGAAGGAGTTCGGCCCTCTGGTTGCCAAACAGCGCTCCGCCCGGACAAGCCGGGCGGCGGCGACAGAGCTTCGCTGATTCACTTTCATGCCGGGGTAATAAATGCTGCTGGCATTCTGGCACCACGACGGTTTCTGAACGACCCGGGTGATTTCGCAAAACTTCCCGTATATCCGGCGCAAGCCCTTCCCTTGCCTCCGTACCTTCAAGGGACCATCGCCGGTTAGGTGAACACAAACCCAACCTTGTCATTCATGTGCGGCACCCGGTTACAGGAGGTTGAACACTCATGGGGGGTATTGTCACCAAAAAGGTCGCGGCGGCGATCGGAGCAGCCCTGCTCCTCGCCGTCGGCGTTCTCTGGCTGGTCTGCCTGGAAACCGGACAGCAGACAGAATGCACGGCACGCGTGGCCCACGCCCGCCAGGTGCTGGCCGTCCTCGATGGCCTGGCTTCTGACCTCAATGACGCCGATGGCTGCCGCTGTTCGTATGTCACTCACGCGGAACCCGTACAGTGGACATTGTTTCAGACGGCCGCTGCAAGAATCCGCGCCCGGCTGACACGACTCCAAGACCTGACCTCGGGCGATGAGGTCCGGCACGACAGGATCGAAAGCGCCTCGTCTTTGGTCGGGAGCAAACTCGATATGCTCGAACGATCGTTTCGCCTGCGCCAACACGCGCGCTTCAACGATCGTGGCCAGTTCGCTCTGACCCATGAGGTTCATGGAGTGACGGTCGAACTGCGGCGGACCCTTGCGGACCTTCGCACGGAGGAGGACGGCTTCCTCGAACGGCAGACGCGACAGACGGAGTCGTCGGCGCGCTATGCGGGGAGCGTTGTGGCCGGCGGCGGACTGCTGACGGTGTTGTTCTTTGGACTGTCGGCCATCGGCGTGTCGCGGCAGTTGATAACCCGGGAGCGCTCGTGGGCCGACGCGCGGGCCAAGGCGCGCCAGGCGGAAGCGCAGGCGGGCGAGCATTTCTCACGGCTGTCCGAAACGCAGGCTGCCCTGCAAGAACTGGCATCTCTGCGCAGCCACCTGGAAAAGCAGTTGTGCCAGGCCCAACGGCTCGCCTCGGTGGGCCGGGTGACGAGCGAGGTGGCCCACGATTTCAATAACCTGTTGCAGATGATCCTCGGCTACAGCGAGGCATCGCTGCTCTCCCTCCCCGCGGATGATCCGACTCGGCCATTCATTATCGAAGTGGTGCAGGCCGGACAGCGGGCGGTGGATTTGATCCGGCAACTGCTCGGCGCCGGCCGGGTTGGCAAGCCGGGACCGCTCAACCTCAACGTCGTGGTGGCCGAACTGGAGCCGCTGTTGCGACGGGTGGCCGGCCAGAATGTCGAGTTGGTGACAACTCTCGATCCGGCGCTCGGGCGCGTGCTGGCCGACCGGGGACCAATCGACCAGGTCCTGCTCAACCTCACGGCCAATGCTCGGGACGCCATGCCGGATGGGGGCCGGCTCATGTTCGAGACACGCCAGGAGACGGAGGGTGTCCTGCTGATCGTCACCGATACCGGGTGTGGCATGGATGCCGAGACGCGCGGCCGGTTGTTCGAGCCGTTCTTCACCACCAAGGAAGAGGGCAAGGGAACAGGGCTGGGCATGGCCATCGTCCTCGATGTGGTTCGCCGTTGCGGCGGGCGCGTCGAGGTCGAGAGCGAGTTGGGACGGGGGACCGTGGTTCGGATCTCTCTGCCCCACGTTTCGCCCGGCGAGCGGGACGTGTAAACGCCCTACTGGTCCCGCTCGCCGGACTGCTCGCGCTTGCGGCGGCGCAGTTCCTCCAGCCGCTCGCGGATGACGGATTCGTGGCCGCGGTCCACCGGCTCATAGTAACGCCGCGCTTCAGGCAGGTAATCCTGGGCGCTCCAGGCGTCGGGCCGATCGTGGCTGTACTCGTAGTCGGCCCCATGTCCGAATTGCTCCGCCCCCTTGTAATGGCTGTCACGCAGATGCTTCGGCACGGTCAGGGTTCGGCCTGCCTTGACGTCCTCGCGCGCCTGGGCGATGGCCATTGTCGAGGCGTTCGACTTCGGCGCACACGCCAGATAGGTGACGGCCTGCGCCAGGTTGAGGTGGCATTCCGGCAGGCCGACGAACTCCACCGCCTGCACCGTCGCCGCCGCCAGGGCCAGCGCCTGCGGATCGGCGTTGCCCACGTCCTCCGAGGCGAAGATGATCAGCCGGCGAGCCAGGAAACGCGGGTCCTCGCCCGCCTCCAGCATCCGCGCCAGCCAGTAGATGGCCGCGTCCGGGTCGCTGCCGCGCATGCTCTTGATGAAGGCGCTGGTCACGTCGTAATGCTCGTCGCCGGTGCCGTCGTGCAGCAGCGACTTGCGCTGGATCGACTCGCGCGCCACCTCCAGCGTGAACTCGACCGGCGCCGCCGCCGCCGACAACACTCCCACCTCCAGGGCCGTCAGCGCTCGCCGGGCGTCGCCGTCGCTGATCTCCGCCAGGAAGTCGAGCGCCTCGTTACTCATCCGCACCTCGACATTTCCCAGGCCGCGATCCTTGTCGGCAAGAGCATGCTGGATCAGCGTGCGGATGTGTTCGCGGGTCAACGGCTCGAAGGTGAAGATCTGACTGCGGCTCAGGAGCGGGCCATTGATGGCGAAGAAGGGGTTGTGCGTCGTCGTGCCGATCAGGATCACGCGGCCTTCCTCGACGTCGGGCAGCAGAATGTCCTGCTGATTGCGGTTGAAGTGGTGCAGTTCATCGACGAACAGGATGGTCCGCTGGGCCGTTGTCTCCAGTTCGATACGGGCTTGCTGAAGCAGCTCGCGCAATTCCTTGATGCCGCTGGCCACGGCGTTGAGCGGCCGGAACAGACAGCGCGTCTGGTTGGCGATGACGTGGGCCAGCGACGTCTTGCCGCTGCCGGGCGGGCCGTGCAGGACGACGGAGCCGAGACGACCGGCCGCGAGCAGTCGCCGCAGCAGTTTGCCCGGCCCGAGGAAGTGTTCCTGGCCGATGAACTCATCAAGGCAGCGCGGCCGCATCCGCGCTGCCAGC
>JBBSDR010001221.1:0-3112 GCA_038240465.1 Gemmatales bacterium | reverse complement strand
TCGGTCAACGGCGCTGCTCCCGGGTTGACGACCTCGATGCGAAAGGAGACGGCTTCGTAAAGGCCCGCCTGCGGCGCTTGCACGGTCTGGCGGATGGTCAGGGCGGACAGGGCCGGCGGGGCGGGTGGGGCGACGGGAGCAGGACCGGCGATGCGGGTTGTGACGCACTGGCCATGCTCGAACGCCACGCGGGCGCAGCTGCTGACGTCGCCTCCGGTTGGATGCAGGACAAGCGTCAGTAGCCGGCACTGGCCCGGCGAGAGTGTCCCCAAACGCCAGACAATCTCGGGAGCGCGCGCGGCCGGCTCGGGAGTGGCGCGAACGAACGTCGCATTGGCCGGCAGCGGATTGCGAACCGTGACGTGATGGGCTGGGGCCTCCGACTGATTGGAGACGCACAGGCGATACTCCAGTTCCTGGCCAACGGACGCCGTCGCCCGCACGCGCACCCGCAGGGAAACCGCGGGAGTTGGCGGCTCGGCACTCGGAACGGTCCCTTCCTCAATCGGCGGCATGTGCGGCGGATCGAGGGCGGCAGGAGGCATGTCGGCAGGAGGCATGTCGGCAAGCGGCGGCTCACCCGGGACAGGAGTGATGCGCTGGGCGGTGCGCGCCGGCGGTCCGGCGGAAATGGCTCCGGCGGCAAGCAGCAGCGTCAGCAGGAGCAGCGAGCGTCGAGTGAGCATGGCGACACGTCCGGGTTTCGCGGATCGCAAGCAACCCTGTCGATTGTCCCCAGGATGACCGCTCATGTCAGCACGAGACAGCCACGGGAACAACAGGAAGAGCTTCGCCAGGCCGCAAGACCGCTACGTCCGTCACAGAAGGATGGCCCCGCGATTGAGCGGCGCGGCCACAAGGACCGCTTTCTCGTCGAGCGCGGTCCGCCGGCGCATCTGCTCGGCGATGAAAGCGGCTCGATCCGCATCCTCGACAATGCCAAAGACAGCCGGTCCCCAGGAACTCTGTCCCGTTCCGTTGACGCCCAGCACGCGGAAAGCAGCGACAGCCTCGGCGACGCGCGGCCCGGCATAGCAGCCGCCCTGTGCCGAGGCAAACGGCTCGCCAGCGAGCCTGTTGAATTCGCACAGCGCCTCACTGAAGGCAAGAAGGTCCTCGTCGAGCAACGCGGGCAGCAACCCCAGCGTCACCAGACTCTGAAGGCGGTCGCGCGAGCCGGTGGATTCCAGGCGCTCGAAGACGGATTGCTCGCGCTTGCCGTGCCAGTCGCGGTCTCCCGGCGGCAGCACAATGACGACACGCCAGGTGGCCGGCACGTCTCGCCGGGCGAGGAGAGAGGCAACGCAGTCCTGTTCGCCGCGGCCGCCATCGACAAGGAAGCCGCCGCTCTCGAATCCGTGGACCCCCAGCCCCGAACGGCGGCCCCGGCCCGCGAAGTAGGCCAGTTCTGTGCCGCTCAATCCCGAGAGACAGGCAGCGTGAGTCAAGAGGCGAGCGACGGCCAGGCCCAGTTGCGACCCTGTTCCGAGTCCGGCGTGTTCGGGTGCGGCCTCGACCACGCGCAGGTGATGGGGCGGCAGTGACAACCCCCTGTCACTCCGCAGGTGTTCGAGACAGCGGTGCGCGAACATCAGCGCTCGTTCCGCCAGGTAGCCCTCGGCGGTCCAGGCGCTGGACGGCGTCAACTGGAGACGAATTCCGGGGCGGTCGATCATCATCCCTGCGCCGCCGTAGCGCCGTTCTCCTGGAGCGACCCGGGCCGGCTCGAACAGGCCGAAGTGCAGCCGGCTTCCCGTGACCATTTCGCTCATGGCGTCTCCTCGGCCCGCTTCCTGCAGGCATCGACATGAGCTTGCAGCAGGGCAAACGCCTGTCGTTCGCGGACGCCGCCGGTCTTCTCGACCAGGACGGCCAGCCGGCGATAGTCCCCGGCGATGTCCTCCAGCGGCAGGAAGGCGGTGCGCGTGGCAAGGATTGCTGCTTCGAGGACGGCGAACATCGCTCGATTGAAGCCGAAGAAGTCGCGTAAGCGGCCGATGTGCAGCACCTCGACCTCGAAAGCCGCGCGGCCGTTCACCTCGACGCGGGAGACGACGCGGAACTCGGCATAACGGCACGCATCGGACAGGATGACGCCGCGAATGTGGCGCGCGGGGATCAGCGGCGGCATCGGCTCGGGTGTGCCGATGGCAGCCTGGGCGAGCAGCAACACGTCGTCGGTGACGTGGAGGACGCCTTCGCCCCGGGCCTGAAGGTTGGCGTGGGTGCGCGAGGTGGGAAACGGTTTGAGGACGAAGCGTTCCAGCGGATCGCGGCGTGGGAACGAGGCATCGGCGAACAGGTCGGGGAGGTGAGGCCCCATGGGCGCGATGTTCACCTCCCCATCCGCTGCGATAGTCGTGACGATCCCCTCGAGGATCACGCTGCGGTCCTCCGCGGTCCTCCGCTCGCCGACTGCGTCAGGCGCGTGCCGAAGAACAGGGCCAGGGCGAGGACCACGACGCCGGCGAAGATCCAGCCGATCCAGGTGAGCCATACCTGTCCTTGCGGCTCGTTGGCGGCCTGGTAGATGGCGATGCTGATAAAGACGCCGCCGCTGACGAGCGCGGAGAGCAGCCCGAGGATGGGCAGACGCAACAGCCAGAGAATCAGCCCCTGCACGGGCCGCGCCTCGACCAGCAGCAGCGCGACAAGGACCAGCACCAGATCGACGATCAGCGTCAGACCGAGTCCGAGCGCGAAGTGTTGCAGCGTCAGCCATTCGCGCATGTCGCTGCCGAAGATCATGGAGAAGATGCCGAACCCGGCCGGCGCCAGGAGGACCATCTGGAGAGGGGCAATCCACAGGGCCTTGACGAAGGTCAACCGTTCGAGTCCGGCGAGGGCGGCCCCCATCCACAGGGCGAGAACAAACAGCAGAGCCAGCCCCACCGCGGCCGCGGGCAAGACCCACAGACCGGAGCGGTTGACGATCGATTCAAGCAGTTGCGATAGGTCCATGTTCACTTCCTCGGGAATGACCAATAAGGGAGGATCGGCGCTTGGGGCGTATCCGACAGCCCCCGAAGACCCAATCGGCGATCCACCCCGGGTGAATTGTGATTGGTGATTTTATCAGGGGTCGCCGCACTCCCACGGCCCTGGGCCGTGT
>JBBSDR010001220.1:0-3120 GCA_038240465.1 Gemmatales bacterium | reverse complement strand
CACGCTCCAGCAGATCCAGCAACTGTTCCCCGGATCGACCATCGAGACCGGCCTTGCCAGGGAAGCCGTCAGCCAGAGCCGGCAGGCGCACGGCGCCAACACCCTGACGCCCCTGCCGCGCGAACCGCTGTGGAAGAAATTCATCGAGAAGTTCGATGAGCCGATCATCAAAATCCTGCTCGGCGCCGCGCTGCTGTCGATGTTCGTCGAACTGTTCCAGGGCAACCCCGCCGCCGCCGGCATTACCCTCGGCATCGTCGGTGCTGGCTTCGTCGCCCTGATCGCCCTGAAACAGCAATACTGGATGCCGACGGTCATGTTCGGCTCAGCCATCGTCGTCTTCCTGCTCGGTCTGGTCGTGCCGCCGCACCATCCCTCCATTGAGGGACTCGCCGTCATGGTCGCCGTCATCCTGGCCACCGGCGTCGCCTTTCTCAACGAGTTCAAGAGCGACCGCGAGTTCGAGATCCTCAACGCGCGCAAGGAATCGATCCACGTCAAGGTCATCCGCAGCGCCGAGTTTCAGACAATCCCGCTCGAAGAGGTCGTTGTCGGCGACAACATCGTCCTGGAGACCGGCGACGAGATTCCCGCCGACGGCCGGCTGATCAAGGCCACCGAACTCGACGTCGATCAATCGCTGATGACCGGCGAATCGATGCCGGTCCGCAAGAAGACCAGTCCACTCGATGATGCCAGCGACGGCCCCGACAAGCCCGGCTGCGTCTATCGCGGCACCCAGATCGTGGACGGTGTCGCGCAGATGGTCGTGACCGATGTCGGCGATGCCACTTATCTCGGCCAGATTGCGAAGAAGCTCTCGGCTGAAGAAGAGGAAGAGGAAGAGGCGAGCGGGGGCAGTGATGCCCCCGGTACGGCCGAGACGCAGGAAAAGCGCGTCAAGCACAAGCTGACCATCTCGAAGGAGCAGACGCCGCTCCAGTTGAAGCTGACCAACCTGGCCGACCTGATCAGCAAGGTCGGCTACATCGCGGCAGGAGCAATTTTCTTCGCGCTGCTCGTGCGCGGCTTCTTCGTCGGCGAACTGAACCCGAACACACTCGTGCTGACCGACCCCATGCAGCCTTTGCATGAGCAGGGCTGGCTTGGCGTGACGGGCAACTTACTCAATTACTTCGTCTACATGGTCATCATCATCGTCGTGGCGGTGCCGGAGGGACTGCCCATGAGCGTGACCGTGTCGCTGGCGCTGGCCATGCAGAAGATGACGCGCGCCAACAGCCTCGTCCGGCAACTGGTGGCCTGCGAGACCATCGGCTCGGCCACGGTCATCTGCTCCGACAAGACCGGCACATTGACGCAGAACAAGATGCAGGTGGTGCGTCAGTTCTGGGACGGAAAGACTCGCGACCGTAATAGCCCGGACTGGATCAAGCCGGCGAGCGGGGGCAGTCAGGACGCCGGTTCGCTCCACCGGGGCGTTGACACGCCGCGCTCGCCTCTGGACTGGCTGGCCCTCAATGCCGCTGTCAACTCGACCGCGAACCTTGAGATGAAGGAGGGCACACTGGTCACCGTCGGCAACTCGACGGAAGGCGCGCTGCTGCAGTGGCTGCACGAGTCCGGCGTCGAGTATCAGAAAGTGCGGCTGCAATTCGACCCGCTCGCTCAGATTCACTTCTCTTCCGAACGCAAGCGTATGACGACGGTGATGAAGCACGAGGGCAAGTTGGCCGTGCTGGTCAAGGGAGCGCCGGAGTGGGTGCTGGCCAACACGACGCAGTATCAAACGGAGGATGGCCAGGTCAGGCCATGGACTCCCGAGGCGCGCGAGGCCGTCGAGGCCGCCATCAAGGACTCCGCCAGCCAGGCCATGCGCACGCTCGCTTTTGCCTTTGTCACGCTGCCGGAGGGGACGTCCCACGATGAGGACAGCCTGCACGCCATGCGCGAGCAGCTCGAATCGAACCTGATCTTCACCGGCTTCGTGGCCATCCGCGATCCGTTGCGCGAAGACGTCAAGGGGGCCATCGACGAGTGCCGCCTTGCGGGCATCGAAGTGAAGATGATCACCGGCGACAACGTCGAGACGGCCCGCGCCATCGCCTTCGACATCGGCCTGATCGACCGTCGCGACGCGCCCATCGACACCGAGGACGCGATTGTCCTGACCCACGATCGCTTCGAGGTGCTGCACACGCAGTACGAGGCCGCCAAGGCGCGCGATGGCCTGGATGCGTCGGGGACGAAGGTAATCCAGCAGAAGCTGGCTGGAATGCGCGTGCTGGCGCGGGCGCGGCCGCTGGACAAGTTCAACATGGTGACGTTGTTGCAGGACCGCAACGAGGTGGTCGCCATGACCGGCGACGGCACCAATGACGCGCCGTCGCTGAAGAAGGCGGATGTCGGCCTGGCGATGGGCATTGCCGGCACCGAGGTTGCCAAGGAGGCGAGCAAGATCGTCCTGCTCGACGATGCCTTCAGTACGATCGTCAAGGCGGTCCACTGGGGGCGATCGCTGTACGAGAACATCCAGCGTTTCATTCAGTTCCAGTTGACGATCAACGTGAGCGCCCTGACGATTGCGTTCCTGGGGCCGTTCTTCGGCGTCCGGCCGCCGTTCACGGTGCTGCAACTCCTGTGGATCAATGTGATCATGGACACATTCGCATCGATCGCGTTGTGTTCGGAGCCGCCGCGTCCGGGTGTGATGCTGCAAAAGCCAAAGCGCAAGGACGAGAACATCCTGACGCGGGGGATGATCGAGACCATCGGCACGACGGCGGCGTTCTTCGTAGTGGTGATGATGGGCTTGCTGCTGGGGATGAAGTACGGACACTGGTTCGCCGAGGGCAGCGGGCCAAACCCGGACAACTGGGAGTTCGGCGACATGAATGTTCGGCAGGTGAGCATCTTCTTCGCGGTGTATGTGTTCTTCCAGGTGTGGAACCAGATCAACTGCCGTTCGCTGTCGCCGCAGGAGAGCGGCTTTACGGGACTGTTCCAGAATCAGACATTCCTGATTATCCTTGGCACAGTGATCGTGGTGCAGGTGCTTATCACGAGCATTCCCGGCCTGGCGGCGATCTTCAAGTTGGAGCCACTCGGTTTGCTCGACTGGGTGGTGATCGTGGCATCGACGTCAACGGTGTTGATCTT
>JBBSDR010001219.1:0-3121 GCA_038240465.1 Gemmatales bacterium | reverse complement strand
GCCCTGCAGAACGCCGCCAGCATCGCCAGCCTGATGCTGACGACCGAGGTGATGATTACCAAGATCGACGCGGACGAACCGGCCAACAAGGTCACCGGCGCCGTTCGCTGATCGCCTGGACCACTTCAACGTTTAGGACCGGTTGCGAAATAACTTGCCGCGGCTTGGGGCTTAGCGGGCTTTAGGGGGCGATCCGCAAAGCCGCAAGCGGCAAGAAAGAGGGAAGTTATTTAGGCGTGAGCCTCCGGCGAGCGAGTTCTTCCCGCTCGCCGGAGGCTCACGGCTAAACGATCGCGTTCAACTCACCACTTCCACCTTGTTCTCCGCGTCCGGCACTTGTGGTGATTTCGGGTCGAACCATTCCTTCTTGAACTCGATCCGCTGCTGATGCCGCATCGCCAGGTTCGACGTCAGGGCGATGATCGCGTCGGCCATCGCGACCGTGCCGTGACACTTCGGCAGCGGACGCTCGCTCTTGGTCGCGCCCTGCTTCCACATGCGGATGCAGTAGGCGAAATGCTCCATCTCCTCGCGGTAGCCCTTGCTCACCGGCCCGCCGCCGCCGGAGGCCGCTCCAGAGACGACACGCACCGCGTCCGAGGTCGAGCCGGACGTCGCGAGGGCCGGCTTTCCTCCGCTGGACGTCACACTCACCGTGGTCGAACGGCTGCTGCCCGCATAAAGCTGGATGTTCTGCTCCAACTCGACGACCAGCGTCCCCTTGCTGCCCATGATGCATTCGCCGTACTTCTCGAAGTCGTTCGTGTTGACCGACGAGTAGGTGACGATGACGCGACTGTTCGGATCGTTGACCTTGCCGAACTCGATGGGCTTGTCGTCCTTGCCCTTTTCCCAGTAATCCGGGCCGGGGAACTCGTAGGTGCAGAAGACGTGGTCCTCGACTTCGCGGTCGTCGTGATAGAAATACTTGCCGCCGACGCCGGTGACGGCCAGCGGCTTGAGCTTGCCGAGGAAGATCGAACAGGCGTCGAGTTGATGGCTGCCCAACTCGGCCATCAGACCCCCGCCGGTGCGGTTGAACAGCCGCCACTGGCACAGTTCCTCCATGCTCTTGTAGCCCCAGCGGCGGATGTCCTTCTCGAGGGCTTTGCGGTCGGCGGCCGGGATGTCTCGCTTCCAGCTATCGTTGATCGTCCCCGCGATCTCCTGGTCCTTGTCGTCGCGCTTCGGCTTGGCGTTGTTGCGATGCCACAGGGCGCGGATATGGCGCACGTCTCCCAGCACTCCGGACTTCATCACTTCCTGAGCATGCCCGTAGAGCAGGCTGTAGTGCCGCTGATGGCCGATCGACAGAACGACGTCGTTCTGGGCGGCCTCGTCGATCATCCGCTTGCATTCGGAGATATTCCAGGCCATCAGCTTTTCGCACAGGACGTGCTTGCTGGCCCGCATGCAGTCGATGGCGACCGGAGCGTGCAGGTGCAGCGGCAGGGCGATGACGACGGCCTCGATGTCCTTGACCTCTTCGAGCATCTTCTTGTAGTCGTCGTAGACCTTGATCTTCTTGTCGGCGTCGCGGCCATAGTGGAAGTTGAGGCCCTTGCGCGGGCTGTTCTTGTTCTTGTCCAGTTCGCCCTTGAAGATGCGCTCCTGGTTCGTCGGCCGGAGATCGCAGACGGCGATGATTTCGAGATACTTCGGATTGTGTTCGCCCATCAGGACGCCGCCCTCGTCGCCGGTGCCGATCAGAGCGGCCTTGACGGGCTTGCCGTCGATGGCTTCCGATTTGTAGCCGAAGTAGGCGCCGGCCGAGATGGGCAAGACGACGCCGCCGGTCAGCAGCAGCGACTTCATGAAGCCGCGCCGCGTCGTGCCATCCGGCTCGCGTGGGTCCTGGGCGGCAATGCCTGTCGCGACGCGATCGAAGTTGCCCTGTCCGACGGCTCGCTCTTCGGGGGTAATATCGAGTGCCATGTGATTGTTCCTCTGACTTCCGCCAAGCCGCAAGCGGCAAAGCGCTGATTTCGCGATTTACTTCTGTGCCGCTGCGTTAGGCTTCGCAGCTGCCCGGCGCTTGCCGAGATGGCTCAGGAGTCGGTCGAGGCCAACCCAGCGGCCCGTCGGCAACGTCGCCAGCGTCAAGAGCGCCAGCATCTCGACGATGTTCTTGTTGATTATCAGGTAATGTCCCTCGGCCCGCAAGTTCTCGGGCGTCCCAGGCCAGGGCGGCATCGCCAGGTAGAACGACAACAGCAACACAGCGCCGACGACGCACGACGTCCGTGTCAGCAATCCCAGGAGCAGACAGCCGCCCACGAGGACGAGAGCGAGCGGCACGA
Source organism: Gemmatales bacterium (assembly GCA_038240465.1). GTDB lineage: Bacteria > Planctomycetota > Planctomycetia > Gemmatales > Gemmataceae > JBBRIK01. Next base: position 821 of record JBBSDR010001219.1, on the reverse strand, counting down.
GAAAGTCGGTCCAGCCGAGCAGGTCGCGCTGGAACAATCCCGGCTGGAGGCTGTCGGACAACCGCGGATTCTCCCACTGCTCCTTCGTCAATACCGTGCGAACCGCGTCTTGCATGTCCTTTGTCTGCCGATCGAGATCGGATTTCAGGGCGGCGCGGATACGATTGGCATCGCCCTTGAGTGCGCGAATCTTGTCGTTGACTTCCTTCTTCTCGTACTCATCGTGGATGTGCGGCAGTTTCGTCCCTTCGAGGTCCCAGGCTTCCTGCTGGAGCCTGTGATATTCGCCGATCCAGCCGGCGACGCTCTTCTCGGCCGTGATAGATGCACCGTACGGCGAAGGTTTCTCGATGCTCTTCTTCGACGTCAGCAGCCACTTGGCGAGTTGTTTTCGGCTTTCGTCGAATCGCTCCTTGGCCTTCTCGCGTTGTTCGGCATCGAGATCGTAATGGTTGACGAAGCGCTCAAACCATGTGTGCCATTCCTTATCGAGGCGCGGCGGCACATACTCGTGCAGTGTCCCCTGGTCCACTTTCTCGCCGGGCGGCAACGGACGCAGAGGGGTCAACCGCTCGGCGAGGACGTCGCCGGCCAGGTTGCGAAAAGTGGGAGCCAGAGGCCCGGACGCTTCACGCAAATAGCCCTCGCTGCTCCAGGCGTCGGCGCGATACTTCTCGATCCCCTCGAAGAGGAAGTGCCAGCCGATCGCCAGCCGCAACAGCACCAGGAAAAAAATTGTCGCTCGTGTCATGGTGATCAATTGTTCCACGGTTAGCCGCGACGCGGAGTCTTCGGAGCGGAGCGCGTCCAGCGTTATCGCG
>JBBSDR010001218.1:0-3121 GCA_038240465.1 Gemmatales bacterium | reverse complement strand
TGGTCTTTGAACTGGACCTGATTGCCAGCGCGCGCATCGTCCGGATACTGAAACAGGCCGGCTGGTCGCCGCCGCGCGATGCCGACCGTCCTGCCTTCGTCCAGCTTGTCGAGCTGGCAGCGAAGGAGATGGGCGACGCCGAGGAGCTGCGAAAACAACTGCCGTCCGCCGTCCGCCGCGCCCGTGTCCGTGTCTCGGGGCGAGTCAACGATGTCGCCTTTTCGCCGCGCCGGCCGCTGATCGCCGTTGGCACTGGAAACCGCAAGGTGATCCTGTGGAACTTCCAGACAGCGGAGCGCGAACAAACGCGGAGCGGTTTCGAGCACTCGATTGGCCGGGTCGTTTTCGCGGCCGACGATTCGCTGTGGTGTGCCGAGCGGACGCGCGGTCAGGAGAAGGGGACGCTGCACGGCTGGCGCGAGGGCCAGGAGTACGCCCTGAAACAGGATGCGGTCGTGACGGCACTGGTTCCTGTCGCAGAGTCGCGGTTACTGCTGACGCGCCGCGACAAGCACGTCTTTCTGATCGACACGGACAAGGGCAAGGTAATTCGCGAGGGCCGATTCCGCTTCTGGTGTCGTTCGGCCTGTGCGGCGCCCGACGGCAAACATGCGGCCCTCCTGGCCGAGCGCGTCGTGCTGGCGAACCTGTCTCACCTGAAGGCAACGGCCAGCACGGTCGCCGGCGCCAAACGCGGCGCCATCACCTGTGCGGCGTTCGTCGGCGACGGCACGCTCGTCATGGGCCGGCACACGGGAGCGGCAGTCGTCTGTGCGCGCGACGCCACGCGTATCCATCCGGAGCCGTCGCCCCTGGTGCAGCACGAGGCGCCGCTGCGGAGCATGGCGACGGTCGCCGGCGGCTCAGTCCTGGTGACGGCCAGCGCCGATGGCCGGGTGGTTTTCACGTCCTGGCCGGGCCGGCAGACGCTGGGCAGCATCACCGCCGAGGGAGAACGCTTGACGTCCTTGCATGTCAGTCCCGGCGGGCAGTTCCTGGCGCTGGGCGATTCGGATGCGAGCATGTCCTTGTGGGACTTGCGTGTGCTGACAGCGCCGGTCTTGCTGAGTCGTCCCGTGGCGAAGGCGATGCCGGCGGACCTGGCGTCGGTCGATTTGCTGGTGAGCGATGAGAGCCTGCCGGCTGCCGTACGCGATGCGCTGGCCTTTCTGCGCTGTGTGTTGCAGTATCGCTTTCGCTTCGACATTGAGGTGAGCGAGGGGCCGACGATTCGCCACGGCGAGTTCGACATCGACATCGAAGGCTGAGCGATCCCCTCAGAATCCAGCATTGTCGATCATTTCCTTGATCTGTCGCAGCAGTCCCTCGGCCCTTTCCGGCACGACGACACAGCGGTCGAGCGAGCCATAGTGCGCCTCCAGACATTGCAACAGCAGATCGCGAATGACGGCTGTGTCCGGCTTCGGCGGCAGGCTGCTCCGGGCGCGGACCTGTTCCAGATCGACGCGTTTCTTCTCGAAATACTCCAGCACTTGCTGTTCGGTCCATTCGCCGCGGCGGATCGATTTGAGTTGTTCGCGATTCCGCATCAGGTCGAGATCGCCTTCGAGCAGGATCATCTCTGCCTCGTTGAGCAACCGCACGATGTGGTAAGCGAACTTCACGTCGAGGCCGTATTTCTCTCGCAGGTGGGCGCGCTGGCTCCCCGCCTCCGGTTCCTTCGACTGCATCTTGTGGACCTGGGCATACGCATAGCCCTTGAAGCGGTCGCAGACGCCTTGATGGAGGAACTTCTTGCGATTGTCGCGCAGGACCTGGCCGGCCTGCGAGCAGTGCAGAACGCACGTCTCATGGGTGAACAGGCTGTCGATCATGTTTGGATTGCATTCCATGCACAGTTGCACATATTTGACGATGTTGTAGATCTGGAGGTCGTAGACACGGCCCTTGCCGCCGAGGGCAGCCGGGTCGTGGACGTGATGCTGCTGATACTGGCCGAACCAGCTTTTCGGCATGCCCTCCTTGAACTTGCCGAAGCCCCAGACCTCGCCCGCCAGATGTGGAAAGACAATCTCTTTCGGCGGGATGCAGAAGCCATACAGGTCGAGATCGGACACCTCGTCGCTGTTGGTGTCGGCCACACCGTAGGCCGTGGAACCCATGATGGTCAGATACATCGTATTCGCCGGCAGCCACGACGGCGGGCTGATGAGTTTCTCATCGACGAGGTGATTGAGCAGGTTCATGGGGAACTATCCTTGCCGATGGCGCTGATTCGCTGAATCTCGTCGGTCTTGAACCCCAGCGCCATCGGCCGGCAGACGTGGGGTGGCCCTGCCACATCGTACAGTTCCCGCACCATTCCTTCCACCCGCAGCCCGTGAGCCAAGTCGCCGCCGGGCAAGTTGATGACGAACAAACCGCAGCGGTCTTCCGCTCCGCGCCTGGCCAACTCCTGTACCCGCGCCAGGCCGCCAAACGTCTTGTCGTGACGCGGCCGGGACAGCCCACCACCGCGTTCGCTTGCCACATGCCTGGCGGCGCGGTCTGATATTGGGGTAGTGAGGCGTACAATGCCACAGACAACTGCCAAAACCGCCTTCTTCCCTGGTGAAGAGACGGGGTTCGGGTGGCCGGCCTGTTTCTCCCTCTCTCGAATGCGGTGTCCGATTCTGAAAGGAGCAAAGCATGGAACTGGGCGCGTTTTCGGTCAGTCTGACTGTCAAGGATATCGAGGCGTCGAGGAGGTTCTATGAGAAGTTCGGTTTCAAGGTCTTCGCCGGGAATGCAGCTCAGAACTGGCTGATCTTGAAGAACGGCGATCGCGCGATCGGGCTGTTTCAGGGGATGTTTGAGAAGAACATTCTCACCTTCAACCCCGGCTGGGACAGCAACGCCCAGAAGCTCGCGTCTTTCACCGATGTCCGCGAACTGCAGCGCCAGCTAACCTATGTTGCGCAGTTAGTAGTGTACAAGTAGTGTACAGAATATCCAATACTCCGGGGTTTTCTCAGAAATCGCTTGGCGGGTCTTCACTACAAAAGGAGGTCGGGACTCAATCGGTCTGGTAGTTCCAGCCGGAGAGCTTCCAGGATACGTTTCGGTTCCCCTTCGGGCCGGGCCACACGACGGAGTACCAGAGTCTGATCGGTGGTGGTGG
>JBBSDR010001217.1:0-3124 GCA_038240465.1 Gemmatales bacterium | reverse complement strand
GGCAGCCTGCTCGGCGGCTGGATCGCGCACTGGCTGGGACGCCGTGTGACGTTTTTCCTGGTGAGCCTCGCATCGCTGGGCATCGCGCAATACACGTTCTGGTTCACCGTTCCCACGGACCGCTGGTTCCTGGTCTGGGTGGGCGCTCTGGGTTTCGTCAGCGGCATCTACTTCGGCTGGCTGCCGTTGTGCCTGCCCGAGTTGTTCCCGACGCGGGTCCGCTCGACCGGAGCGGGCGTCGGCTTCAACTTTGGCCGCATCCTGACGGCGCTGATGGTCTTCGCCACCGGAGCGATGATGCCACTGTTTCAGGGAGAATACGAGCGCGTCGGGCGGGTCACGAGTTTGCTGTTCGTCCTCGGCATGCTGGTCATCTGGCTGGCCCCGGACACGAGCCGGAAGCAGTTGGAAGACTGATGGCTCGGTCACTCTCCGCGCGCGGAAACGACAAAAGAGGCCTGGCCCCGCCGAAGAGCAATCGTATCCACCAGCGCAATCGGTTGGCCGACATTGGCCACGACGCGGTAGTCGCCGAAAAAGCCACGGAACCGAAAGACGCCGTCCGCATCCGTCATTCCCGCGGCGCGGCTGTGCCAGTGGGAGCCGATCAACTTTTGCAGTACCTTGTGGGCGTACTTTGGCGCCAGGTCGTCTCTGAGCAGACCGCCGCCGCGACAGTCCTCTTCGCCATCCACGAAGCCATTCCAGAACACGCCGGCGACAGAGGGATGCCCGAAACAGAGGGTGTACAGTTCGGCCACACGCTTGCCACTGTCGCGTTCTGAGAGTTCGCTCAGGCCAGTCGTCTCTCCCCAGACGTGAACCTGAAGGGAGAGGCCAGAGACCGCGAGTTGGTCCAGCCGGAGAAGAAGACGCCCGAGATGAATCCGTTCGGCCACGTCAACGTGTACGGTCCCAAACTCGACAGTGGCTGGCGGCTTGGTGTGGACGAGGCAGTTGAACACCTCATCGAGCCTTGCCCAGTAGCGGTCGCGGTCCGACTCGGAAAACGGTTCGAGGGCTGGCACGACGCAGCCGAACAGGAACGCATGGCTCTCCTGTTCGACCGAAATCGGCACGCCCGAGCAAGGACAACCCGAATCGTCGCGGACCTGGATGGAAGCGTTGCCTTTGCGAAATTCTTCGATGTGGCGTTCTGTGCGGGTCAAGCGTCAGTTCTCCCGGTCGCTGACCCAGATCCAGCCGTCCTCCTCTTTGACCTGATAAAGTGTGAGAGGAGCCAGATTCACGGCAAGGTCGGCGGGGAAGACATTGCGCGGATAGCGGTTTTCTCCGCTGCGCAGATCGTACAGGTAGTGATGGAGGGGGCAGTCGATCGCGTCAAGGTACAGCATGCCTTCCGACAGATCAGCGCCGCGATGCGGACAGGCGATGGCCGTTGCCGCCAGGGTGCCGTCATCCAACCGAACCAGCAAGATGTTCCTGTTCCCGGCCCGCACCTTCGCCAGTTTCCCCGTTGGCAGGGCGTCACCGGAAAGAACTCTGTGCCAGCCGTCGATCGTCATGTGGCGACGCCCCGGGGTCAGGGGTCAGGGGTCAGGAGTCAGGAGTCAGGGGTCAGGAGTCAGGAAAGAAGAAAAGCTGCGCTTGCTTTGCGTTTCGCGCTCTCAGAGGTTTTTGACTCCTGACTCCTGACTCTTGACTCCTGACCCCTGACCGCTGACTCTCAGTGATCCGCGGTCATGAACGGGGCGACGTAAGGCGACGCGCCCGGCTTGCCGCGGCGGAAGTGGCCGGACGGGCCTTCGCCGAGGAACTCGGAGAACCAGGCTTCGTGTTCGATTTCCTCGTTCAGGATCGCCGCGCTGATGGCGTAAGTGCGATGGTCCTTGCCCTGGGTGAACTGGCAGATATCGGAATAGGTGCGGATGGCGCAGCGCTCCGCCTCGACCAGGACGGTGAGCAGGTCCTTGAGCGAGGCGCCCGTCGGCGACTTGCCGCCCTTGAGGCTGTCGGGCAGATAGGCGTCGGGACAGCCGGCCTGATCGGCGAAGGCCCGGATGTCTCGGGGCAGTTCTCCCCCCAGTTCGTAGATGCGAGGCAGCAGCGCCTCGAAGTGATTGCGGTCTTCGATCCGCGCGTCCTCGATGATCTCCTTGAGGCCCTCCCCCTCCATGCCGATGGCTGCGACACGCAGGATGGTGTAGTAATAGAACGTCGTGAACTCGGCCCCGGCCGCCGCGACGAGTTTCTTGAGCAGTTCGTCGATCTTGATGCCAGCTTTCTCGACGACTTCTCTGGCCACCTTACCCATGCTGCTTCTCCTGATGAGTGGTTTTCATGCGCTCCTAACTCGAAGGTTAGGGAAAACGCCGGAAGGGGGCAACATCCCGATCGGCGTTCGCGATCAATCGCAATGCCCGAGGCCTTGCGTTTGTCGGCGGCTTGCGCGCCGTCGCCGCGGAGGGCGGCTTCCGTCAAGCGCAACCGAAAACGTCTGCTCAACCTGTAAATTGTACAAACTTCCTCGACTCAACCAAACGCTGTTCCAGCGTTACCAATGTCGTATCATTATATCAGGCAAATGCTTGTGTCATTTCTAGCATTTCTTCAGCCCTCATGGCATGCCAAGTGCATTTACTAAATTCAGCAAACATCGGGCTTGATCCCGCAGGCCCGCTCAACACTCCCCACTGCACATCCCCCTGACCCATCCACGAGGGCCGCCGGCGAAAGCCGGCGGCTTCCTCTTCTTTGCCCTCCGGGCTGTGATGCTCCGCGGACCGGGAAGGAAAGGAATCCGCTCCCCTCCAATGGTGAAATGGACACCCCGAAAGTGCGGCAGTACGGGGCCATTCGAGAACCTCGTCAGTCTTGCTCAGTCTTGCTTTGATGGGGGGAATGCGCTTGACAGGGGATGACTGTCGGACAGACAATCAACCGTACCTGCCTGACGAGCCGCCCTGTCACTCGCTCCCTGCCTCGGAGAATCACGGAATGCCTTTCGCGACTCGACTGGAGCGACGCGATTTCCTCAAGCTCGCCCTCGGCGGGGCTAGTCTTTCGCTGCCGGCGTTTCTTCAGCACGCGCAGGGCTTATCGCCCGGGCGAACGGCGCGAACGTGCATCGTTCTCTACTGCTGGGGCGGCATGAGCCATCACG
>JBBSDR010001216.1:0-3124 GCA_038240465.1 Gemmatales bacterium | reverse complement strand
TATCGATCAGGACCAGGGTGGGATCGAACTGCTGATAGACTTTGCGGAACGTGTCGTCCATCGCGGCGCCTTTCATCGTGCCTGGCCCGTTGGCGGCGAAGCAGCAGTCCGAAACTCGCTTGCTGGTCGCAACCCTCCTTCACATCCCGAGAGAGACGCACCTGGGCGCGAGGATCCAGAAGAGACATGCACGATCGTATCATAGCCCTCGTCCGATGCCGGCTCAAGAATAAACCCGATCCACAACTGCCGCGACTTGGCCCTGCGGGAGCGGTTAGCCGCGACGCGGAGTCCTCGGAGCGGATCGCGTGCAGCGTTATCGCAAGACGCGCTACGCTCGAAGACTCGCGTCGCGGCTGACCACATGGGGTATATCCTGGGCCGTCGCCGTTCGTGATAAGATGAGGGGAGACTCACAGCCCTTTTCCGGCAGGAGACCGGCATGCCATTGCTGGACCACTTCAATCCGCCGCTGAGCCGCACCCATCCCTGGCGCAGTTTTCACGGCGCCTGGGCCGCAGCCATGGCGCGCCTGCTCAACCTGGGTATCCTCCCGCCCGGCTATTATGCCGTCCCTCTTGTCGATCGGGAGGGACCCATCGAGATCGACGTTGCCACGCTGCGCGAGAATGGCACCATCCCAACGGCGGACCCAACTGGTTCGGAGCGGTGGACGGCCCCTGCCCCTGGGGTGGCTCTCGCCGTGGAGCTTCCAGCCGCTGATTCCGTCGAGGTCCAGGTGTTCGCCGACGATGGCGACCCGCGCCTGACTGCCGCCATCGAGTTACTCAGTCCGCGCAACAAGGACCGGCCCCAGGCCCGACAGGCTTTTGCCGTCAAGTGCGTCGGTTACCTGCAACAGGGTTGCAGCGTTGTCGTCATTGATACCGTCACCACTCGGCGTGCCGATCTGAACGCCGCGATCCTGACGCTTCTCGGGGTCGATCCCGGCGCTGCCGCGCTGCCGTCGAGCCTTTCCGCAGTGTCGTATCGAGCTGTCGGCCGCGAAGAGGAAACACAACAACTTCAACTCTGGCCGGCCCCGCTCGCTCTTGGCCAGCCCCTGATCACGCTCCCCCTTTGGATCGCCCCCGACTTCTCCGTTCCCCTCGACCTGGAACACAGTTACGCGACGACGTGCAACGACCTTCGCATCCGCCGTGTAGATGAGGACAGCGAGGGATCGATATTGCCTTTTGTCCGGTAAACCCCGTTCGGACATTCTTCAGTACGCGCGCGAACCTCGCTCCGGCCAATCCTGTCTCAATACAATATCACTGAGCAAACACCGGACCCTCACAGACATCAATCCATCCATGCCGACCCCCCTCAGTCCGATCCAGCAACAGACCTTCGACCATTTCCTGAACACCTGGCCTCTGGGCCACATCCTCAGCATCGCCGGCGATACCGGCATGGGAAAGAGTACGCTGCTGCGCGCGGCCCACGAGCGGTTCGGCGGCGCGTTTCTCAACATGCGCGACCTGCTCGACGCCATGCCGGCGCGTCACCCGCTCGCCCTCGAAGAGACCTTCGACCAACTCGTTCGCACCTCCCTCGACCATCACCGCCACGTTTTCGTCGATGATCTGCCGCTTCTGCTCGGCGTGACGGGCGGCTGTGGCGCCTATCCTCGCAGCGGCTTTCTCGATGTCGTTCTGGAGTCTCTCGCCGCACGGGTCGCCGGCAGCGACAGAAAACTGATCGTCGCCAGCACCGGCTACCTTCCCACTCCTCTCGACGAACGCGTCTTCAAGTCGAGCATCCCGGATTTTCAGCCCGCCGATTACGCCTTCTTCGGCGACATCTTCCTGACTCCTACCGTCTCCGCACGCCTGGACTTCGCCAAGATCCATCGGTTCGCGCCGAGTCTGAATATCCACCAGTGGAAGCTGTTTTGCGCCGGCCTGTCTCCGGAAGGCGACGAGGTGCAGACGACCGCGGCATTCATCGAGTATCTGCGCACGCAGCATCTGACCAGCAACGTCGATCTGGAGGAGGTGCAGCCCGTGACGCTGCGCGACCTGCGCGGCGTCGATGAGATCATCGAGGCGCTGGAAACGCACATCGTCCTGCCGCTGGAAAACGACGAACTGGCCAGCCGGCTCCAGTTGAAGCCGAAACGCGGTGTGTTGCTCGCCGGACCTCCCGGCTCGGGAAAGACGACGGTTGGCCGGGCGCTGGCGCATCGTCTCAAGGGCAAGTTCTTCCTCATCGACGGCACCTGCATCGCGGGTACCGAGTATTTCTACCGGCACATCCAGCGAATCTACGAGGCAGCCCAGCAGAATGCCCCCTCGGTCATCTTCATCGACGACAGCGACGTGATCTTCGAGAGCGGCGACATGGGACTGTATCGCTATCTGCTGACGATGCTCGATGGCCTGGAAAGTGCCAGTTCAGGCCGCGTCTGTCTGATCCTGACGGCCATGGACGTCAGCCATCTGCCGCCGGCCCTGCTTCGCTCCGGCCGGGTTGAGCTATGGCTGGAGATGAAACTGCCCGATGAAGCCGCACGGGCCGGCATTCTGGACGTCCACCTGCGAGGGCTTCCTGCCGAGTACGGCAAGGTCGATGTGTCGCGGCTGGTGTCGGCGTCCGACGGATTCACGGGCGCGGACCTGAAGCGACTGATCGAGGATGGCAAGAACCTGTTCGCCGCCGACCTGGCTCATGAGCGTCCTCTCCAGCCGTTGACCGAGTATTTCGTGGCGGCGCTGACGACCCTTCGTCTCAACCGGGAACTATACAGTCAGGCCGAGGCCAAAACGCGCCAGCATCGCACTGCCCGTCCCGTTTACTTTGATCGGTGAAGTGCCGCTGCTGATTTCTCTCAGGCCCTTTGTGCCACCGCGACTGGCACGCCAGTTGCAATTTTTATCACGATACTTGTCTTTTCGGAACCGCGCCTTTTCGACCCCGAAAGGGTGCGGTGGACATCGCTTCACAGTGTCGGGAGGGACAGTCATGAGAAGTTTGCGTTTGTCAGTGCTGGCCCTCGCCCTGGTCGCCCTCAGCATCACGGCCCGGGCCGAACCGCCGCGGCGTGAGACGGCCGACGGGTCCACCGTTCGAGGAAGAGTTCTCCGCGTCTCCGGCAACTCGTTCGTCGTCCAGGTCGAGG
>JBBSDR010001215.1:0-3125 GCA_038240465.1 Gemmatales bacterium | reverse complement strand
TAAGCAATAATCGTTACGGGTAATATGTGTGTTACCAATCAAAGTCAGCTCAAGTGATCATTAGAGAATAATTCTGTCGGTTTCAGCGTGAACGGATACCTAGTGAGACACGCAGATCACGATGCCAAACTCATCGGCCAAGTGTTGCAGCCCTACCTTCCAGGCCCACGTCCGAGAACTGTTCCCCCCTCCGCCATCGGCCTCGATCAACAGCCGCTTGGCCTTGGGGTAATAGCGTTGCCCTTCGGTCAAGAGCCAACGCCGGATCGCTGCAACCGCAAAGGCGGCGGTCTCATGGGATGTGCCGATCACTACATACCCGGCGTTCCGCTCCTCGTCATAGATGCCGTAGGGGATGCCGACACCGAGTGCATCCCGGTGAAAGTCATGATCCAAGACGCTGCGGCTGCGGCGACGGTAACACCGACCCGGATTCTTGAAGTTGCCGACCAGTTCCTTCTTTTTCGCATCGACGCTGATCACCGGCCAACCGTTGGCCCGATAGCGGCGGCGTTGCTGGGCCAGATAGCGAAACTGGCGATACCGATCTGGATGATGCGTCCCGGCCAAACACTTGCGATTGGTGCGCAACAAGAACCGTTGCTCGCGTAACAGCCGAGCAATCGTATCGCGTCCGATGCGGAACCCTTGACGACGCAAGGCGCGGCAACATTTACGGAGCGACTTGTGCGTCCACTTCAGTTTCGACATCGGATCGCCTGCCGTGGCATCCTGCAGCAACTCTTCCAGGGCCGGCAGGATGGCTGTGTCTTTTTTTTTCGAGCCGCATTCGTCCTCCGCCCTTGTGGCGAATGCGGCCCTCCGAATCCGGTGAGGGATGAAGTAGTTCCTGCCAACCACGTCGGATGGTATTCCGGCTCAACCCCGTGATTCGGGCCAACTTGGCAATGCCGCCGCGTCCCTCTTGTCGAGCGAGAAAGGCCACATAGAGCCGCCGGCTCTTCTCGTCGAAGGTAGCGACCAGTTGGTTGATCAGCCGATGCTCTTCGGCTATCGTGCTCTGTGGGCAACGTTCACAGTCCTGACAGCTACAGTGGTGAACGCCAGGATGTGCAGGCTCTACCATGAGACTCACCCCCAAGAATCGGCGAAACGAGGGCAAGGTCATTGTAGCCAGAAACGGTCAAGTTATTTTCCGACACTCGCTAACTCTCGCGAAGGCCCGTTCCTGTTTCGACTGGGGCAATACATGAAGCGTGGAAGTGCGGCGCGATTTGAACCAGCCGATTCATTGCGGGCGATTTCCGAGTACGAGGTAGAACACGGCCAGGACAATCAACACCGGCCCTGCGACCTTGAAGAAGACACCGAAGCGCGCGTGCCACTCATCGAACTTCGGATCTTCGCCGGGCTTCTTGCCGATGACCCGGAAGCCAACCAGCAGCAAGAAGATGCCGACGAAGAACGGAATCGCAGCGTTGACAAGCGAACCCATGAATCCAGCTCCTGATGAGGCGGGGGCAAAGGCAATGGTTGAGGCGGAAGGACGGCCAGCCTGTTGCCGATCGACCGCCTTGGTGTTCCGCTGACTGGGGCGTGCGGCATGCGGAGACAATCTTGCCGCGCCGCCGGCACATGAGCAAGCAGAAAGCGCTTGCTCGCTCCCGGAATCGCCGTTCGGCAGATTCACGAAAGTGCTGGTCTGGCCGTGGCACCTGTGCTAGAATCCACCTTGGTGAACTGCTGCCCGCCGCCAGACCCTCCCTCCAAGGAACGGCCATGAACCCCCCGGTGACATGTCAAGGCCCGAGCGGAATCACACGCCGCAACATGCTGCAAATCGGTGCCATCGGGGCATTGAATCTCGGGCTGCCCCAGGTACTGGCGGCTGGCCAACGACAGGCAGGGAAGAAGGCCGCCTCGAAGGCCGATTCCTGCATCCTGGTGTTCCTCAGCGGCGGCCCCAGCCACCTCGACATGTGGGACATGAAACCCGACGAACCGAAAGAGACGCGCAGCGACTTCAAGCCGATTCCCACGTCGGTACCCGGAGTTCAACTCTGCGAACACCTGCCGAAACTTGCCCGGCTCATGTCCCACTGCACCCTGGTGCGTTCGCTGACTCACGACCATCTGGCGCACGCCCCCGCGGTCCTTCTGGCACTCACCGGACAGAAAAGCCCCAACAAGGGAATCGGCGTCTCCGGAGCCAAACCAACGGACCATCCGGCCATCGGTTCGGTACTCGGCTACCGTGGCTCTCCGCATGCCTCGTCCGTGCCATATGTGCTGATGCCCTACCACACTGCCGAGGGGGCCGGCGGTCCGCCTCAACCGGGTTTCCGGGGCGGCTGGCTAGGCAAGGCCCACGATCCGATGCTGGTGCTTCACGCTACCGGCTCAGCGGACAGCTTCAACATGCCGGCTCTCTCTCTCGGCGCTGACATGACCTCCGCGCGAATGAAGGACCGTCAGGAACTGCTCGGCCGGCTGGACCACGGAAATGCTGGTTCCGTCTCGGCCCGGGCGATGGGGCCTTTTCGAGAGCGGGCGGTCGATCTGCTCACCTCCGGGGCAGCGCAACGAGCGTTCCAGATCGATCGGGAACGGCCCGAGGTGCGGAATGCCTATGGCCGCAACATCTACGGCCAGAGTCTGCTGCTGGCCCGCCGCCTGGTGGAAGCAGGCACCCGGCTTGCGTGCGTCGCCTGGGCGCCCGATGCCAACTCCACCTGGGATACGCATGGCGACAACTTCGGCCGGCTCAAGAACAACCTGTTGCCGCCTTTCGATGCCGCCATCAGCAGTCTGCTCACCGACCTGGTCGATCGCGGGATGCTGGAGCGAACCCTGGTCGTTGTCGTGGGGGAGATTGGCCGCACGCCCCGGATCACCAACGCGGGCAGGGACCACTGGGGTCAATGCTACACCGCGCTGCTCGCCGGCGGCGGCCTCAAGGGTGGGCTTGTCCACGGATCGAGCGACCGGCACGGCGCGTATCCCAGCAACAATCCCGTCACGCCGGGCGACCTCATCGCCACCATTTATGAGTCTTTGGGGGTTCCCCCCGACCTGGAATTGCGCGACCGCCTCCAGCGTCCGATCCCGGTAGTCACCGACGGCAGTCCGATTCGGGAGTTATTCGCCTGAGCGGCTGTCGCCAT
>JBBSDR010001214.1:0-3130 GCA_038240465.1 Gemmatales bacterium | reverse complement strand
GACAGCTGCAGAAGCGGCTCTTGCGCAGTGGGCGTATCCAACGCCGCCGCAGCGATCCCTCGACCCTACAGAACCTGCTCGACCCCGAGAAGATGACGTTTTCAGACCGACGAAAACCTTAACCGGATGCGTATGGGCCGTGCGATCCCCGGATGACCTTGTCGGCGACACTGCCCAGCCACAATCGCTTCAGGCCGCTGAAGCCGTGCGTTTCCAGAGCGATAAGGTCGTAGCCCGCGTCCGCCTCGTGCAGGATCGCGGCCGCCGGCTTCTCGTTGAGGACCACCCGGATTTCGACATCGAGTCCCGCTTGGCGCAGGCCCACGGCGATGCCTTCGAGGTACTGTTCCGCCTCCTGTTGCTGCTGCTTCCGGATCGCCTCCAGTTGCTCGACCATAAAGCGGATGTGCTGGGTCATGGCCTCGCCCTGCGGCGGGAAGGCGAGCGCGTCGGGAATGTCCGTATGCACCGCGCGAAAGAGCGTGCAGCGGGCGTGCAGCGCGCAAGCCAACTCCTTCGCGGGCGCGATCATCTGTTCGGCCAGCGCCGTGCCGTCGAGCGGGAGCAGGATGCGCTTCAAGACCGGTTCGATGCCGATACCCGCTGTCTCCTGGACGGGACGCACCAGCAGCAGGGGGATGGGCAGTTCGCGAATGAGGTCGTCGGCGACGCTGCCGAGCCAGAACCGCGCCAGCGGACCCCGGCCATGCGTCGTCATCACCACCAGGTCGGCCGTCTGGCCCGAGACCGCGATGCGCAGCGTGTCCGCGACCTCGCCCTCAAGGATCTCGGGCAGCACCGTCACGGGAGAGGTCTCGTGAATGCGCTGGACGAGGGTGTCGAGGTAGAGTTGCTTTTCGCGATGATACTCGGCCTCCAGCGACGTCTGGTAGGCCATCAGTTCCGGGGCCAGCGCGCCGATCGGACGCAGCACATGAACCAGACGGACGCTGGCGTTGGCCTGCCGGGCAATGCTGAGGGCCAGGGGCAGCGCCTGTTCGCCAAAGCTCGAGCCGTCCAGCGGAACCAGGATCGTGTGCAGCATGGCTATCCCTTTCTCGACTTGTTGAGAATGTGGCGATTTTTTCACACGCACGTTGCATGCCTGACGTCTATCACTTATTCTCATCAAAACGTGGGCGTGCGGCGCGGTCCTCTCCCCGCGCCGCCGGAACCAGTACGTCGGTTCAGCCAATATCGAGGAGGTGTGCGATGAGTGACCCCCGGTTGTTTGAGACGCTCCAGCCCCTGCACTTCTTCAGAGACATCCCGGAGGAGTACCTGCGCAAGGTCGCCTCGATAGCCCGGCTCGAGGACTATCCGGAGAACACGGTCCTGTTCAGGGAAGGAAGTGTCCTGCACCGGATCTTCATCGTGGCCGAGGGCAGCGTGGGGCTGGAGATCCAGAAGGCGGGACAGGAACCCTGGCGCATCCTCACGATCGGCGAGGGAGAACTGCTCGGCTGGTCGCCCCTCCTCACGCAGCGATCCACAACCGCGACGGGCCGGACGATCACGGCGACCAAGGTGGTGTCGATCAACGCAACGCAGGTGCTGGAGATGTGTCAGCAGGACACGCGCTTCGGCTTCCTCTTCATGCGCCGGACGGCCGAGGCGCTGGCGGCCCGGCTGAGCGCGGCGCGCGTGCAACTGCTCGACGCTTTCCAGGACGATGTGCCGGTCATCTGCGACGAGCCGGGAGCGGGAGATTGAGGCACAAGCAAGGGCGTGGCGCGCGGCTGCGAAACAGCCGTCACGTCCTGGCGAGCAGTAAATCCAGCAGCCAGCAGCCGCTCTCGCTTCGTGTGGTATCATCGTTGAGGAGGAAAGGGCCGATGGCTCGTCAACCTGTTGTGATCGGCTTGACGCTCTGCGATTACGTCATCGTGGAGGAGCGGACGAAGAAAGTGTCCCTCATCGGAGCATTCACCGGACTCGGCGTCCCGGCATTTCCCGCAATGGCCGTGCCGTTTTCTGTCTTTGCAACGCTGACAGGGGCCGACGGTAATGTTACGATGAAGCTTGTGGTCACGCACCTGGAATCGAACGACGAGATTCATTTTCACACAGGGATCCTTCGCTTCCCCGATCCCGTGGTTGAGGTGTACTACCATCTGCGGCTGAGTCAATGTGTGTTTCCTGCGCCCGGATCGTATGTCTTCTCGCTCCAGGCTGATGCGGAACTGATCGCTCAGCGGCGACTACGTGTGTACCAGAGGGAGTCCGAACAATGAGTGAATCTGAATCCCCGAAGCCTATCCAACCTGATCCTCAGAACGATACCGCCTCCCAGACGGAGAGCCTGGGATCTATCTACGTCTTCGTGGATGCGAAACTGGAGTCAGTCAGAAGACCGGCCGACCCCGTGATCCTCGAGTGGATCAAGCAGCACCAGTATCTCTTGCAACCGCCCAAGAAGGAGGGGGAGGAAGAGAAAAAGTGAACCACGGCCGCTTGCCGTCGTCAGGTGAGAGATAACAGGAGATCGACCACCCAGCAGCCGCGAACGTGGCCTGTTTCGGCTCGACAGTGCGTGAGGATGGCCTCATCGCAGCAGCCTGCATCCTCCAGTGCGTCAGCAAGGATCGGCAAATCCTCAAAGCGCCGTTCGTCGTAAATGGTCCGCGCCATGCGCGGGATCGTGCTGTCCTGCCACGCCAGCCAGACCGCATCGACAGTGCGAGCGTGAAACGGGTTGCCGACGACTTCGCGCAGCAGGACAGCCTGACGAGCCTTTTCCGCTGCTTCCTCGCGCTGAGGATCGGGCGCGGTTTCCGTGGTGAGGCTGGTCGAAACCACACGCGCTGTCCACACCTGAAGCGCCATCCGCAGCGTGGCGAATCTTGTCTCTTCGTCCGGTGAATGAACCTGCCGCAGTGCATTGATAAGCTCGGGTTCCTCCCACAGCGTCCAGAACCGATTCCCGGTCTCCTGACAGAGGACAATCGAGGCGTCAACGGCTTGTTGGATCTGCTCCTGGCTCATCTCACCATCAGCCCAACGCTCGGCAGCGTCGATAACCAGGTTCGCGGCTCCCCTCGGGAATAAGGGAGTGATTCGCCGCATGCAGGCGCAATAGAACAACCTCCACTTGCGCTCGCTGACGCGGAATCGAGGCCGGCTGACCCAG
>JBBSDR010001213.1:0-3131 GCA_038240465.1 Gemmatales bacterium | reverse complement strand
GTACAGGTCGAGTTGCCAGCGTCCCGGCAGACCGAAGGTCACTTCTTCCAGAAAGCGGGTTTCGACCTTGCCTTTTTTGCCCCAGGTCGGTCGAGCCCATTGCTCCAGTTCGTAGGTCCCCTCGGGTTGGACGAAAACGCGCGTGGTCGGGAAAGGCCGCTGGGTCGTCCAGGCAGGCTGATTGTAAGTACCCACTCGCTGGCTGTCGCCGGCGATCGCATTGGAATCCCAGGGGATGTATTGCCCCCGATCCCCGTATGCTCCCAGGCCAGGGGAAGGGGAGGGGGAAGAAGAGGGAGAGCCAGGACCGGGGATCGGAGCGCCGGTGCCGGTGCCGCCCGGCGTCACTCGGGGCGCTTCGACGTCGATCGGCGGAATGGTCTGCTGAACCTGGACCAACCCCCAGGGTCCAGACCAGGGCGAACCAGTCGCAAGTGGCGTCTGGGACCGTGGGACGCCGGCGCCTGGTTGTGCCTGCTGCCCGAAAACCACGCCTCCGCTCAAAACGAAGCCGCACACGCAGCAGACAATGCCGCGCCAGAAAGCACGCCGCAAGGAAGTCCTTTCCATGTCACTCCTCAGTTCCATGAGAGATCCCCCTGTCTGGTGATGGTTCTCTCCTTGATTTGTTATCGGCGGCTCATTCGTTTTTCTGGAGCGTCAAGTCAGCAGTTCCGTTATATGCCATAAACTCGATAACACCGTTGCAACCGGAATTCCTTCGCCAGCCTCTCGTCTCTCTCCCCTCACTCTGTTCCGGTACTGGTTACGTCGTGATCGGTGCGGGTGAGGATTTGACCAGTGACAGGAAAACGCAAAAGAGACCATCGAACGCAACATTCTTACAAATAACAACTTACATCTCTTTATCCGTTTCGGCATCATCCTTGCCAGAAAGGGGAAGATGCGCGCATCCGGCTTGAACGGAATGTCCAGGTAAACGATTGTCTCCTGGAAGCACCCACCTGTCTGGTGGGACAGGCACGTTGCCTGTCGGGGGCGGGCATTTTGCCCGCCCCCACCATGTCCAATGGCTGGAAGTGTTTGAAGCGGGCCTGGGAAGTTCGGCAAACTTGGAAGGTGCGACAACGGCATGTGGGACCAAAATCTGCGCGAGTTGTTCGATCGTGGTGGACCGGTCATGTGGCCGTTAGTGGCGGCCTCGATTCTCGGACTGTCCCTCATTCTGGATCGCGCCGTCGTCTTCGCCTGGTGGTTTCAGGGGTTCAATGGGGTGGTGCGCTCCCTGCGGCCCTTGATTCTCGAGCGAGCCTGGGGCAAGGCGGAGCAGTACTGCCGTCGCCGCGGGCCGTTCACGCAACTGGCCCACGCCTATTTGGAGCAGCGTCACCAGCCGAAAGAAATCCGTGACGATGTGGTGAAACGAGAGGGGATGCTCATCCTCGGCCACCTCGAGAAACGCTTGCGGTGGTTGGCGGCGCTGGCACAGGTCAGTACGCTCCTGGGATTGCTGGGTACGTTTTACTTCATGATTTATCGATTCCATCCCGGGGCTACAGCCGGCGGCCAGCTCCAGCAAGGCGAGTTCTTCACCGCTATCTGGGAATCGTTCCTCTCGACCATGTTCGGCCTGGTTATTGCGATCCCTTGCACGACAGCCTATCAACTGTTCGAGGGACGAACCGATACCGTGGCTCGCGAACTGGGGATCCTTGTCTCCTACCTCGATGAATGGGGGCGGACTGCCGCGGAGCGAGGCCGGACGGGAAGTTCCGTCAACGAGAACGGCAAGCCGGTTTCGGAAAGCTCCAAGGTGGTCGGCTGACGTTGAGGGATTGCTCATGGAATTCCGTCGCCGGAGGAAGATCGACTCCCACATCGACATGACGCCGATGATCGATACCCTGTTGCAATTGTTCGTGACCTTCCTGTTGAGCATGTCCTTCGCCGCATCGGTCGTGCGCCTGGATTTGCCGAGGGCTTCCGCGGAGCAGGCGCCGCCGACGGAATCCCTCGGGGTTTCCCTCGATGCGGCCGCTCAACTGTTCATCAATGACCAGCCGGTTTCACCAAACGAGTTTCGAGGCCGATTGGCCGGGCTGTTGCAGAAGAGAGAGGACCGAAAAGTCGTCTTCCGAGCGGACCGGACACTGCCCTACGAGAAAGTGCTGGAAGTCATGGTGCTTATTCAGCAGGCGGGGGCCAGCCAGATTCGGCTTGCATATGACGCCAAAGAGGGGCGGCGATGAACCTGAGATTTCCGACCTTGGTCCTCATCTCTGCCGCCCTCCATGTCTTTGTGATTTGGGCGATTGCCGTGGACCGGCCGCCCGTTCTGCTGTTGACGCACGGCGAAATCAGTGTGGATTGTCTTCCCAGCCCCGCGGCCGAGCCACGTCCGCTGCTCACCAGGGCGGAGAAAAAACCTGTCAAGCAAGAGAACGAGAAGCCTGTCCCAAAGCTCCTCAAGGAACTGCCGAAGCCAAAACCTGAAGTTCGGGTAGCGGAAAAGCGGCCCGAAGAGAAAAAAGTCCCCGAAAAACCACCCCTCAAGGTTGAGCGTCCTGCCGTTCCTCAGCCGCCGAAGAAGTCCGAGCCGAAGCAAGCAAAGCCTCCCGAACCCGCTCCGCCGAAGCCGGCGGAACAACCAAAGGTGAGCGATACGAAGCCTCTTCCCGCCCAGGAACCCAGGTCGCCCGCGTTGACTTCGAGTTTGCCTCAGCAGGCCAGTCTGCCCTCGGTCCTGAAAACTCAGGGGGTCAAAACGGAAGCGCGCTTGCTCGGGTCGCAGAAGCCGGACTACCCAAAAGAGGCCCAACTTCGCGGTCTGGAAGGCGAAGTTGTCATCTCCCTTGACCTTTCCGCGGACGGGCGAGTTGTGAAGGCCAAACTGCACAAGAGTTCGGGCCACGACATTCTTGACGATTCCGCACTGCGTTTTGCGGAGGCGCTGGAGTTCGTGCCGGCTCGTCAGGGAACGACCCCAGTGCCGGCCAATGTGCTGCTTCCGATCCGCTATCGGCTGGTCGATCCCCGCTGAACCAGGACTGAAAAGGGAGAGCGGAGGGCGCGAAAGCAGTCTGGCACTTGGGACAGCGGATTTTCTTGCCCGAGCGGCAGGTTCAAACATACCCGGTGGGACAGGCGTCTCGCCTGTCCGGACAGGCGAG
>JBBSDR010001212.1:0-3132 GCA_038240465.1 Gemmatales bacterium | reverse complement strand
TCGCGTCGCGGCTAACCGCGCAGATGCTCATCCAGCCACGTCACCCAGCGGCGAAACAAATCCTTCTGCCGCACGGGATCACCCGGATAGTGGCCCGATACCGGATAGGCCACGAACTTCACCGGCACCTTGTTGTCCTTCAGCGCGTGATACAGCTTGTACGACTGCGTGATCGGCACCCGCGCATCACCCGTCGTCGCCAGGATCAGCGTCGGCGTCTTGATGTTGCGCGCATAGGTGATCGGCGACTGCTCGCGATACGCCTTCTCGTAGTTCCCCACCCAGGGCGAACCGCCAACGGTGTAGCGCTCCGTCACATTGAAATCAGCCAGGTTGTACTGATCGTTCTTGTCGGTCACGGCGGCGCCCGCGATGGCCGTGCGCCAGATGTCATAGTTGCCGATCAGCCAGGTCGTCATGTAGCCGCCGTAGGACCAGCCCGTCACCGCGATCCGCTTCTCATCGACGAAGCCGCCCTGCTTGATCGCCTCGATGCCCGCCATCACGTCGCGGCCCGGCCCCGCGCCAGCATCGTTGAAAATCGCGCGCTGGTAGGCGTTTCCCAGGTTGTCGCTGCCGCGATAGTTCGGCGAAAAGACGACGTAACCGTGCGCGGCAATCATCTGATTGAGGGCCGAGAACTGCTCCGTCGATGCCGACGTCGGTCCGCCGTGAATCACCAGCACCAGCGGATACTTCTTCTTCGGCGTGAAGTCCGGCGGATAGGTCAACACGCCGTCCTCCTCGAAACGTTCCGGCCCCTTCCAGGCGATACGCTCGACCTTGCCGAGATCCAGGCCGGCAACGTGCTTGTTGAAATCGGTCAGCCGCCGAGGCGCCGCTTCCGGCGACGATAGGTAGTACAACTCCGTTGGCCGATTCGACTCGCTGCCGGTGAAGGCGATGCCGCCCTCCTTGCCCACCATGACATCGACCCAGTACATCCACGACGGATCGACCTTGCCCAGGTCGAGACGACGAGCCGGACCATCGAGTGGTTGCAGCCAGAGCGCGACGCGCGTCTGGTCGTGTCCGCCGACAAGCAGCGATTTGCCGTCCGGCATCCATAACGCACGCTGGATGTTGCGATCCAACTTGCGAGTCAGGCTCTTGCCCTCGCCGCCCGCGGAGGGAGCCAGCCAGATCTCGTTGACGTTGTTGGGATCGTCGTCGCGCGGATACCAGTAGGCCAGCCGTGAGCCGTCCGGCGACAGGATCGGATAGCTCTCGAAGGTGCTGCGTTTGCTCAGCGAACGAATGGAGCCGTCCGCCACCTGAACGAACTGAATGACGGATTGATCGGCGTTGCCGAAGTGCGGTTTCGCCTGGCGAACGAAGACAATCGCCTTCCCATCCGGCGTCCAGACGATCGGCGAGGCGGGCGAACCCGGCGGCGGGATGACGGGCAAGCTCCAACTTCCCGACGTAAGCCGGCGAGTCTTGCTTCCGTCCTCGGCGACGAGCCAGAGATGCGACGACTGCGGCGCTGACGTGGCCAGGGCTTCATTGTCGCCGACCTCGAAGGCGTCATTGTGCTTGTCGGAGTCCTTCTTCTTTTCCGGCTCGTCCTCCGCGACAATGGCCAGTTGCTTGCCGTCGGGACTCCAGGCGAACTGCTGCACGCCCTCGCCGGCACTGGTCAGCTTGCGCGCATCGCCGCCGTTCATCGGCATGACGAAGAGCTGATGGTGTGCCTCCTTGCCGGAACCGCTGACAGCAAGAAACGCCAGCCGATCGCCCCCGGGCGACCAGCGCGGATGCGACACGCCGTTGCGATCGTGTGTGAGAATGCGCTGTCCGCCGCCGGCGATGTCGATGAGGACCAGTTCGCGATCCTGGCGATTCTTCTCGACGTTCGGACGGCTGACGACGCAGACGATCGATTTGCCGTCCGGCGCGATTTGCGGATCGCTGACACCAACAATCTTGCCCAGGTCGTCCAGTTCGATGCGTCGCGCCGGTTTCTCTTTCTCCTTCTCAGGTTCTTTCGGTTCGCTCTTCTCCCTGAACTCGCGCGGCAGCAGCGCATCGAGGTTGGCGAGACGCAAAGCGGTGAGAGCGGTCACCTGGGCGCCCTGGATAAGGTTGGCCTCAACGGCGCGGTCGAGGGTGTCGGACTGGCTGTGATGGTTCAGACGATAGCCCGCAAGTTCCTGCGCGAACAGCAGTCCGGGAACGCCGGCTTTCTCGAAGGGAAAGTGATCGCTGCCCGCGATGTAGTCGGCCTGCATGTCGGTCACGCCCAACTCGCGAAGGGGGGCCAACTCCTTCTCCAGCAAGGGCCGCAACGCCGGACGATGCCGGGCGCCAATTCCTGTCACCTTGCCGGTGCCGGTGTCGTGGATCAGACAGGCCGAGACGCGCGCCATCTCGTCCTTGTGCTGCTCCACATAGGCCCGTGAGCCGTGCAGCCCTTGCTCCTCGCCGGTGAACAGGATGAAGCGAATGGTGCGCCGTGGCTGGACACCGCTTTTGGCGAGGATGCGCGCGGCTTCGAGGATCACCACCGTACCGGTGCCGTTGTCGGTCGCTCCCTGTCCCAGGTCCCACGAGTCGAGGTGCGCGCCGGCGATGACCACCTCGTCGGGCCGGGTGCTGCCGCGAATCTCGCCGACGATGTTGTGGACCGCGACTGGACCGGGGAGGAACTTGTTGCTGATCTCGATCTCGACACGAGTCCGGGCCGGCGCGGGCCGCACGGCGAGCCGATGCAGCAGTTCGTAATGGTTGTGGGCGACGGTGAGAGTCGGCACGCGATTGATGGCGCTGGGGCGGTCCGTGCCGCGCCATCCTCCGGTGACGCTCAGCAGGCCGAACGGTTTGCCGGCGTCGATGAGTACAACGGCGGCCCCTTCCTGAGCCAGGAATGCCGAGCGTTCCTTGAAGAACTCCATGCGTTCGTCAGGCGGTCGCAGCAGCAGTTTGTCGGGGACAAAGGCCATACCGGGCCGGCCGGCGGGACGGTCGAGTTCCTGGAGCGGCAGCAGTTGCAGCGGCGCTCCCAGCAGCACGACGACGCCCTTGAGTTTGCCCTTGTAGCGGGCCAGTTCCTTCGAGTCGGCAGCGGCGACCACGACGACGTCGCCCTGGACCTTGCCGCTGGTGCCGGGCGTCCAGGCCATTGACGCCACG
>JBBSDR010001211.1:0-3143 GCA_038240465.1 Gemmatales bacterium | reverse complement strand
CACACGGCGCGAGGCGTGACGGGGGCTGCTGGGAAGCGCTGCTGACCGTCCGCGGTGGACGGACTCTCCCGTTTGAAGCAGCGGACGAACGCGCGGCGATGAAGTAGCCGATCCGCGAGTGATCCGGCGGCCACACCGCTCCATAACCCTCGCTGGCACCGGGGACCCTCGAAGCGTTGTCTCAGCGACTCTTCGTCGGATCCTGATTGCCAACCAGTTCTTCCAGTGCCCATCTCGCCTTGCCGCTGACGGCCGGGTGGCGGCTCTGGAGGAGCTGGCGCAGTTCGGGCGTGAACTCGTGCAGTTCCAGATAGCGGATCAGCACGGCCGCGTAGGCGTGCGTGTTGCCGTCGTCGGGTTCGCTCAGCATCTGCACGACCAGCCAGGCCAGAGGTCTCAGGTCGAGATCGTCCTTGCCGCGAGGCTTCAGGACAACGCGATCGCCGATCTTCGGATCGCGACGCCGGAGCGTGTATCCCTCCACGAGCTGCGACACCGTCGCGCCGGCCCAGATGCGGACCATGTCGTCCTGCGACTCCAGGTGCGGCACCATCAGCGGCAGCGCGTTGGGATCGGCGGTCCGTGCGAGCAATTGCAGGGTCTCGATCTTCGCCTTTGACTCTTGCCCCATGAGGGCCGCGACAACGCGAGGATGCTGGCCGACGACGTCCTGGGACTTCAGCGACGCCAGCAGCTTCTCGTGGTCCTTCTTCAACTTCGTCTGATCGTGCCGCGATACGTCGATCCTCGGCGGGGCATCCATGGCCAGCATCATCAGCAAGATCAGGTTGAGCATGAGAGACCCTTCGTGTGGCGTGGGCACCTGTGCGGAGTGACATCACCTCAACGACGATTCAGGTAGGCAGACCGTTCAACGGCGGCGATGGCCGTGGAGCCAGCGAGCTGTCGTCGGGCCGACGTTGCGGGCGGAGTGGACAGCCCGGCGGGCTTGAGCAGCTCCTCGCCCTGTGCCAGGCGGAGAGAGTCTCCGGCGACCTCGAACTCCATCGTTCCCTCGACGACCAGGACCAGCTCGTCCGTGGCATGGCTGAAGTTCTCACAGCGCTGATTGGGAGGATCGACCCAGAGATCGCAGCTGAAGCCTCGCTCCGCCCAGCTGACAGCGACACGTTTCCGCTCGACCTTGCTCATGCCCGGTCTTCTCCTTCCCCTCGCTCTGCGTCACCGACTGCCGCTCGCCGAAGGAACTCCCTCAGTTCACGGGCGTACTGCTCGTAATTGGCAAGGACGATGATCCTCGCGGGCGAGTTGGCCTTCCCCGACGACGTGGCGTGCTTCCGCGCCCAGGCAGAGTCCGCGGGTAACCTCGAACATCAGGGGCAGCATTACTACTCGATGAAGCGGATCGAGGGAGGGAGTCTGGGGACTGTGATCGAGGACTGGCGGACTCCCCCGTTGCCATTGTGAGAATCTGGCCGCGATCCCTGGTGGCCTCTTGTTCCGTCCCTTCCTGCGGACAATAATGCTCTGCATTCTTCACTCTTCCGTGCCGAGCCAGGCGCCCAGACGAATGGTGCTCCATGACGAAGCCTCTCGACGATCCGCAGCCGACCACCGACCTCACGCCTGCTCCCGCCACCGATGCTGCTCCCGGCGGCGACACCATGCTGACGGCCAGGCCGGCGGGAGCAGCAAACGGGGCAACGCTCTCGCTCTCTGCTTCACCGACGATGCCGGCCGGGACGGGGCCGGTGAGAGTGCCGGGCTACGAGATCCTCGGCGAGCTGGGCCGCGGCGGCATGGGCATCGTCTATCGCGCCCGACAGATCAAGGCGAATCGGCTGGTCGCTCTCAAGATGATTCTCATGGGCGGCCACGCCGGATCGGCCGAACTCGGACGCTTCCAGACCGAGGCCCAGGCCATCGCGGCTATGCAGCATCCGAATATCGTTCAGGTCTTCGAGATCGGCGAACACGACGGCCTGCCCTTCTTCTCTTTGGAGTATTGTGGCGGCGGTTCGCTCGACCGCAAGTTGGCCGGCACGCACCTGCCTCCGAAGGAAGCGGCGTGGCTGGTGGAGACACTGGCGCGAGCCATGTATGCAGCCCATCAGGCCAAGGTGATTCACCGCGATCTGAAGCCGGCTAATGTCCTGTTACTTGAGGATGGCACACCAAAGATTACCGATTTTGGTCTCGCGAAGAAACTGGATGCCATTGGACAGACCCAGTCGGGGGCCATCATGGGGACACCGTCCTACATGGCCCCGGAGCAGGCGGGTGGTAAGAG
Source organism: Gemmatales bacterium (assembly GCA_038240465.1). Taxonomy (GTDB): domain Bacteria; phylum Planctomycetota; class Planctomycetia; order Gemmatales; family Gemmataceae; genus JBBRIK01. Next base: position 892 of record JBBSDR010001211.1, on the reverse strand, counting down.
CAAGGAACTGGGGCCAGCAGCAGACATCTATGCGCTGGGGGCCATTCTGTATGAGTGTCTGTCGGGACGCCCTCCCTTCAAGGCGGCGACGCAGCTGGACACGATCCTGCAGGTGATCACGGATGAGCCGGTGCCGCCATCGCAGTTGCAGAGCAAGACGCCGCGCGACCTGGAGACCATCTGCCTGAAGTGCCTGCAGAAAGACCCGCGCAAGCGGTACGACAGCGCTGCGTCGCTGGCGGAGGACCTGGGGTGCTTTCAGAGAGGCGAACCGATCGCGGCCAGGCCGGTGGGCCGATTGGAACGAGGCTGGCGCTGGTGCAAGCGTAACCCGATGGTGGCGTCGCTGCTGGCGGCGGTGCTTCTGGTGCTCGCCGCCGGGACGATCGTCTCGACTCTGCTGTTCGTGCTGGCAGAGCGTCGAGCGGATGACGTGGACGTCGCGAGCGGCAAGGCAGTGCAGGAAGCGGAGAAAGCAAGAGGGAGCGAGGAGAATGCGGCCGCCGCTCGCGATCATCTGATCACGAGCCAGGCCCGCAGCAGGCTGCGCCCGCTGGCACTCCAGGTCCAACCCCGTCAACCACTGCCTCCGCTGAGCGAGCCGGAGATTGGATCGCTGTGGGAACTGGCTTCCACCAGGGAAGAGCTTCTCCCTCTGCGATTCGTTGAGGAAGCCCTGGGCGAACCCGACATGATGCGTCAACTCGAGGATCGGGCAGCATTTGCTCTCCACGCCGCGGTCGGGCTAAACGAGACAAGACGAACGCAGATCGAAGAATTGCTTGGCAAACGTATGCTGGCAAATGGGATCTCGCAGGACCAGCAAGTGACTATGGCCTTATTGCTGGCTCATCTGGGCGTTCGCGATCGGTCCCTTACCGAGAAAACCGCT
>JBBSDR010001210.1:0-3144 GCA_038240465.1 Gemmatales bacterium | reverse complement strand
TTCGCCACCTGCGTTTGGCTGCAATCGCTCAGTGTTTGGGCGAGCAGCCGGTCTGACCCGTGGGATAGGCTTCCAGCCTGTCATGCATTAAAGAAAGCATCACGCTCCCCCAAGGAGTCATCAGCAAGAAACATCGTCGATCTCAAGCCGATACTCGGTCTTCAAGCGCCGGATCGCGTTGGCCGCCGCGGACTCGTACTGTTTGGCGTAGGTAAGGGTCAGGTTCGGGCGATCGATCTCGGTCGGACACTGGCACTCCAGGAGCAGGCGGTAGAGCGTGCCCAGCAACTCGCGATCCGGACACACCAGTTGCACCAGCGTCATACGGGTCAGTGTCACGCGTGGTTTGGACTCACGCAACTTCTCCCGGCCGGCCGATCCGCGCGGAAAACGGGTCCGCGCGCCTTTGGGCAGGGGCGCAAAAGCCCGGTCGCCGTGCTTGATCCTCACCGGCATGAGTTCTCGGCGTTCCAACTCGTCGAACAGCTTGTCAGGGGAGCGGACCAGGCGGACCCCCACAGCAACGCGCTCGACCGTGAACGGATCGGCCGCTGGCAAGTCCTGGTCGGTTTCCAGCACGCAACAGTTCACATACAACGCGAATTTCTCACCGTGTTCCGACCAGGCGGATAGTTCGTGGACAATGTTCGCCGGCAACTCGCCGCCGCTCAGCGCCCGCAACAAGCCGGCTGCGTCCAGGTCGGGAGAAACGGCCCGAGCAGCCGCCACCTTTTGTTTTGTCAGTTTCAAGACGCTGGACGTGCCTTGCGACACCATTTCGCAGAGCGGCGCAAGCTGGGCGAGGATGCCCGCCGGGTACGTTTCCGCAATGACATGGACGTCGAAGCTGGGAGTCACGGTGACCCGCGGTTCGGCGATGCGCCCTTCGAGGGCGCGGCGCAATCGGTCACTGACGCGGAAGGCCTTCAGACAGCCCAACAAGGGATAAATGGCCCTGGAGCGCTTCGTCGCATACGCCACGTCCACATAGCGAAGCACCAGCGGAATACCCTCCAGGAACCGCTCGACATATCGGCCCTCGACCCGCTCGAACCCGTCCGAGTCGCTCTCGTGGATGTCGATCTCGCGCCCCCACGTCTCCTTGCTCTCGTGGAAGTTGCCGTAGCGGCCGGCGCTGGCATCGTACTTGTTCTTGAACTGTGGTTTCGCGGGAATGAGAAAATAACGATGGTGTTTTTTCAGATGTTCGACCAGTGAGGAGACACTCAGCCACTGGCCCCCGGGACACTCGGCCAGCAGCCCCAGCAGGAAGCGGCGGGCCGCGGCGAAATCCAGCGTGGGCATCACGCCGATCGCCGATCCCCAAGAGGTGAACCCGTCCAACCGCCCCAGCACGCCCTGGCGATAGAACTCGCTGGCCGAACCCTGGCCCTCGTGGAGCAACAAGTCCAGAAGGAGCTTTTCTTGCTTGGCGGCCTTCGCCGCGAGAAACTGCTCGTAGGGCTTTTCGCGAAACTCGATGTAGTTGTCCGGAAACGAGGGTTCCTGGCTGGTGTGTCCGGCGTATCGGCCCTTGGTATCATAATGGATAAAACCGAGCCGCAGAGCAACTCGATCGACGAAGTCCAGCCACGCCGAAGGACTCTCTTCGTCCACTTCATGCAACGCCTCTGGGTCCGACAAGAGCCTGGCAAGTCGTTTCGTATCGGCCTTGCTCAACGCATTCCCCCGGTGCGAGCGTTTTACCTCGGGCGCACGGACGTAATCGACAAAGACGTGAAGGTCTCGCCGCAGGTCCGGCAATGCCGTGGCAACGTCCAGCGCAGCAACGTCGATGGACTCAAGGTTCACGATGGGCCACCTCCTTGACGACGTGTCCCAAATGGACCACGAGGCGTTTGACTTCGTCAACCGCCTCGGAGGGAAAAGCGAGGAACTCTTCGCCCAGCGGTACGACGCGACTACCCAGCGCTTTTTCCAGGGCGACTTTCAAGCTCAGGTCGCTGACGCGGGCGACCGACAGATTCTCGTGCAAGATCGTCTTACCGCGGCGTTGCCGTACCGTCTCGAAGGTTTGGTGAAACGCCGGCGCGTTCTTCTGGAGCCAGTCGGCCAGGGGGAGCGCCGCGACCGTGTCCGCCGATCTGCCGAGTTTGATCGGGTTCGGCGTGACGAGCAAGAGCGGCTGCCCACCGGGAGCCGGCCGCTGGTCGGACATCTGCACCAGAGTTTCGAGAGCTTCAAAAGGCACGGCGTCCAGGTCCACGGTAAGGCCCTCTCCCCTGATGGCCAGATACCGATCCGGCGGAGCATCAGCGGCCGCCGAAGGCGGGGCAAGGCGATACCACTTCCGGCTGTCGGCCTCTTGCCTGGCCAGGAGGCCCCAGCGCCAGCCGCTCTCGCACACCGATCCGGCATCGACCTGGGAACCGCAAAAGATATCCAGGGGGACGGCCAGCGCGTCCGTATCGCTCCAGAGGTCGGCATCCAGGCCGGCGAGAATGCGAAGCACCGCCTCGGCAGGTGGCAAGGCGTACGGTTCGGCCTCTTTCCTGCGCTTTGTCGGGTCCGTCTCGGCTTGCCAACGGAGTTTCTGCCATTCCACCACGCGGTCGGCTCGGAACGGCTTACCGCCCCAACAGAGTTCGCCGTTGACGATCTCGACCCTGTCGTTTTTGGTTACGCTGTCGGCCCCGTGGCCGAGCGCCGATTTCAGCTTCTCCCGGGCCACGCCCCTTCGCCATTCCCCTTCACCGCTCAGGCGTTTGGGGGACTCAACCAGCGGTGGCAGGTGGCGTGCGAATTGCCCTGGAAGAGCAAACTGCCACCGTTCCATGTTCGTCTTCTTCGGCAATGTCTCCGGGCCGAGCGCGAGGAGGAGGCCCCCTCTGCGCACCAGCCGGTCTTTCACCCTGGAGAACACGCCCTGAAAGCGCTGCGTGAATGTGCCATGGAACCACGGCTCGTTTTGGGGCGGATCCAGGCGGCTGAAGAAGGCAACGTCCACGGGCTTGTCATGGCCCCTGAGCAGGTGCAGCAGAGCGATTTCGGTACGATCGAGCGTACGCAGCGCGACCGCCACACCCGTATCCGAGAGGAACAGGGTTTCGAGCAGATGACGTGAAGACGCAGCCTGGTTCGGCAGTCCTCGGTTCTTGCAAATGGCCCTGACGTCGGCTTCGG
>JBBSDR010001209.1:0-3150 GCA_038240465.1 Gemmatales bacterium | reverse complement strand
GCCTTGCTGGCCCGAAGTCTGGCGACTTCGGCTACAAGAAGGCGTGCGTTTCTTCTCTGCCGAGGTAATAACTTGGAAACGGCTCCTGCCCCCTCCTCCGCGGAAACACTTGCTCAACAGGCCGCACATTCCGAAAGTCAACTTGGCATTCGTGGGGTGTCTGTGGATGTCAGGAGACCTCTCGGGGTCAAGGCCTTGGACTGCGGGATTTGCAGTCATCCTGGGATTCACGAGGAGAAATGGACCCAGGGCCAGTGATTCAGAGGTTCGCGGCATCCGGAATTGTTCGTGCGAAGTTGGCGGAGGCGGGGTAAGATGATTCGACGCGCGGCATGTGTCAGCGGGCCGGTGAACCGAAGAGTTCTGTCGCACCGAGTTCCCGCTGCCCTTGCCCACCGCAACGAACGACTCCAATCCTCCGCGAGATCGAAAGCCGTGAACAGCGACGAGCCGATACTGGGAACCCTGTCGGTCGGTGAACTGGCTGGCCCTCCGCAACAATCCTTCGGAAACACCGCTGGGCCACAAACCATCGGCCGGTTTCGCGTCGAACGATTGCTGGGAGAGGGAGGTTTCGCCCAGGTTTACCTGGCCTACGACCCGTCTCTCGACCGGCAAGTGGCCATCAAGATCCCTCATTCGGCTTTCCTGCGCCCCGACTTTCTTCGCCGCGAAGCCCTGGTCGCGGCCAAGCTCAAGCACTCGGCCATCGTCCAGATTTACGAGATCTGTCCCGGCTCCTCTGCCGAGGCGCAACGGGATGATCCCGCCGTCTACATCGTCATGCAGTACATTGAGGGGACCAATCTCGCGAAGAAGCTGGAGACGGAGAAAGTTCGCCTGGATGCGGCCGTCGATCTTATGCTCGACATTGCCGAGGCCGTGGGATTCGCCCACAGTCATGGGGTGCTTCATCGCGACTTGAAGCCCCAGAACATTCTCCTCGACGTGAATGGCCGGCCCTATGTCGCGGACTTCGGGCTGGCCATTCGCCAGGAGACAGTCCATTGCCATCTCGGCGAGAATTGCGGCACACCGGCCTACATGTCGCCCGAACAGGCCCAGGGGCTATCGGTGACGCCGGCCAGCGACATCTGGAGCCTGGGGGTCATTCTTTACGAGATTCTGGTCCGGCAACGGCCTTATGGCACCCACCCGCTGGAGGTCCTCAGCCGCCTTGCCACCGAGGACCCCGTCCCGCCGCGCGATCTCGACAGCACCGTTCCGCAGCAACTGGAGCGGGTCTGTCTGAAGTGCCTCGCCCGCACCCCGGCCGACCGCTACCAGTCCGCCGCCGAGTTGGTCGCCGACCTGCGCGCGTGGAAGGTCTATCGCGCCGTTGGTCCGAGTGAGGAGGACCTGCGCAAGGCCGAACAGTCCTACAATCAGGCGTTTTCGTGCATCGACGAGGGCGATCCCGGTTCCGCAATCGATCGGCTGCAGCAGGTGGTGCAGCTCAACCCCGATTCCGCCAAGGCCCATTACCTTCTCGGCCTGGCTCATCTGATGACCGACCGGAGCGTCGAGCTTGCCGTTCATTCGCTCAAGAGTGCCGTCGAGTTAAACCGCGACAACGCTGCGGCCCATTTCGTCCTGGCCAACATCTATTTCGCCGCCGGCGCCTTTCCCCTTGCCGCCGCCTGCGCGGGCCAGGCCCTGGCGAACCGGCCATCCAGCCATGCCTACCGCGACTTCCAGAGGAAGGCGGCCGAGAAGTTGGCGGCCCTCTCTTCGGGCAATTCCGTCAAGAGTGTCGAGATCCGCTACGACCTCGACCCGGCCCGCCGCCGTCAGTTGAGCGACCTTTCCGAGGCCGTCTTTCACGACGAGAAGAGCAGCCAGCTCTCACTCGCGCACTGGACCGAGTTCCACTTCCCGTGGCGGATGATCCGGGGCCGCCCCTTGCTCGGCTCCGTACTGCTGTCCGTGGCCCTCTACGCTGTCGTGGTCGTTCTCCACCTGTCCGTATGGGACGACATCCTGCTGCTGCGCCTGGCGGTCCCGTACGTCATCATCTGGATGGGCCTGTACTTTCCCTTTCTCCTGGCCCGCATGCTGGAGCGGACGTATATCCGTTTGCTCCCGGCGGTGGACATGCCCGAAGACGCCTTTCGCCGGTTCTACATCCGGCAAAGCGCATACATCCTGGGGGGAACGTGCAGTCTCAAGGATGCGGAGACTCCAAGCCAGTTCCAACTCTCCTGGCAGCACAACTGGCTGCACCTGCTGATCGCCGCCGCGTGCATCCCTCCCCTGCTCGCCTTGCAATTCCTCTGCGCGAACGAGCCTTTCTGGCCGCTGACCCCGGTGCGAATCGGACTCTACGGGTCCGCCGTCCTCCAGATCTACGCGACCATGTGGGTAGCACCCCTGGTTGCCTTTTGCGTGCTGTTCATCCCGCGCTTTTACAACATTCCCGTCCGCTATTTCCTGGGGATGCCGGCGGAGCTGTCGCTGGCAACCGTTGGCACGTTCTACGTCCGGTTGGGCTGGCTCAGTTGCCTTGGCTACTGCTGCTTTGTGCTTCAGCATTACCTGTTCCGCACCTATCAGACGGCGCCGCTCGTCAGCGTGCTGTACATGGTCTGTATCGCCTCGTGGATTGTGTCCATCGTGGTGGTGTCTCAGTACCAGCTCCACCGGCTGCTCACCCGCCTGAAGGTGAGGAAAGTCCTCGAATACAGCCATCACGTCGAGGCCGCGTTCGAGCGGGCCATGAAGCGGCCAGGCAAGGAGACGTTCGAGTCCCTGGAGTCCCATCAGCAATTCATCAAGAAGCTGAAGGGACTCAGCACCAAGGGGCTTCGCGGTGAGGACCTTCTCCAGTTCCTGCTGATCCTCGCTTGCCTGGCGGGTGTTACCTACGCTTATTGGTATCTGGTCGGCAACAACCTTTGGCTGTCCTGACGATGCCGGCCAAGGAACTTTATTACCCCGGCATGAAAGAGGATCAGCGAAGGTCTGTCGCCACCGCCCGGCTTGTCCGGGCGGAGCGCTGTTTGGCAACCAGAGGGCCGAACTCTTTCTCCCTCCTCGCCGCCGCCCGGCTTGTCCGGGCGGAGCGCTGTTTGGCAACCAGAGGACCGAGGTCCTTCTCCCTCCTCGCCGCCGCCCGGCTTGTCCGGGCGGAGCGCTGTTTGGCAACCAGAG
>JBBSDR010001208.1:0-3152 GCA_038240465.1 Gemmatales bacterium | reverse complement strand
TCCCTTCGCCATCTCTTCCTTGATCCGCTCCAGTTCCTCAATTCCCACCGATAGACGAATCAGTCCATCGCCGATCCCTTGCCGCTTCTTCTCCGCCGGGCTGACGTAACGATGCGAAGTCGCGCCGGGATGGCTGCACGTTGTCGTCGTGTTGCCGAGCGACGGGCTGAACGGCACTCCCGGAGCCTGACGCAGGAAGCAATTGACCGCCTCACGTCCTCCCGCCAGTTCAAAGCAGAGCATGTTGCCAAAGAGCGGCCCTTCGAGGGTGACGAAGAACTCCCGCGCCGCGGCATGGTCGGGATGGTCGGATCGGCCGGGATAGACGACCTGGACAACGCCGGGCTGTCCGGCCAGCCATTCCGCCAGTTGGGCCGCGTTTCGGGAAGCCGCCGTCATGCGCAGGGCCAGCGTGTCGAGACTGCGCTCGGCGAGCCAGCAGTCGAACGGCGGCGACGACAGGCCCCAGATGCTCGACGCCTGCATGACCTGCAAGCGCAAGTCGTCATCACTGCCCGGACCGCAGACAACGCCCAGCGTGACGTCGCTGTGGCCGCCGACCATCTTGGTCAGGCTCTCCATGACCAGGCCGGCGCCCAGTTCCAGAGGCCGGCAGAGCAGCGGTGTGGCGAAGGTGTTATCCACCATAAGGAGGCAGTCCCGCGCTCGGGCCAATCGGACCAGGGCGGGGATGTCGGCCAGGCGCAGCAGTGGGTTGGAGAGCGTCTCGACGAAGAGCATTTTCGGCGGCGGATCGAGGCGCAGGGCCTCTTCGACGGCAGCGAGGTCGCATGTATCGACGAGGGTTGTTGTGACGCCGAATCGGCTCAGTTCCTGAACGAAGAGTTGCGTGGTCCGGCCATAGAGACGATGGCTGGCGACGAGCCGGTCGCCCTGACTGACGAGCGCGAGGACGGCGGCGCTGATGGAGGCCATGCCGGAACTGCCGAGGACCGCCCAGCCGCCGCCTTCCATCTCGGTGAGCCGTTCCGCGAGGCGAACCGCGTTGGGGTGATTGTCGCGCGCGTAAATAAACCCCGGCTCCTCGCCGGACATGATCCGGTCCAGCGCGTCCAGGTCTTCAAGGCAATAGACCGAGGACTGATAGAGAGGAGGTACGAGGGGTTTGCTGTGGCCGAGGTTCATGGTTGCTCGTTGAGTATTTGTGGATTTGTGGATTTGTGGATTTGTGGATTTGTGAATTCGTGAATTCGTGAATTGGACAGTCATCGATCTGGAGCAGTGAGCAGACTACCTGACAAATTCACAAATTGACAAATTCACAAATTGACAAATTCACAAATCCTCATCCGTTGAGCGTATTATCGCTCGCCAGGGGGCTTTGGATGGGGAAGCGAAGCACAAAGCGACTACCCTTGCCGATGATACTCTGAACGTGAATGTCGCCGCCGTGTTCGCGGAGGATCTTGCGGCTGACGGCCAATCCGAGACCGGTGCCGCGCTCGCCCTTGCTCGAGTGGAACGGCTTGAAGATGTTCGCGACGTCCTCCGCCGGGATGCCGACGCCGTTGTCGATGATGAGAATGCGCACCCAGTCGCCGGCCGCGTCATTCCCCGCCTCGACCGAAGTCAGAATGCCCACCTGGGCCTTGTCGCGATCCTCGACAGCGTCAAAGGCGTTGGTCACTATGTTCAACAGCGCCCGGTGAATGCCTTCGGGATCGACCTGGCAGATGGGCAGGTCGCCGGGACGGGTCAACAGGCTGATGCCGCGCGACTGGGCCTGGGCCTTCATCAGATCGACGACGTCGCCGACCAGGGCGTTGACATCGACATTCTCGATTTGTGGCTCGCGGTCCTTCGAGAAGCTGAGCATGTCCTTGACGAGGTCTTGAATCTTCGCCTGGTTTTTCGAGACAATCTTCCAGCCCTGCCGGATCAGTTCGCCGTCGAACTGCTCTTCCGCGAGTCCCGCATCGACAATCTCGCCGCCCGTCTTGAGACCCTGAAGGATGTTCTTGATGTGATGGGACAGGACAGCGACTGTCTGGCCGACCGCAGCAAGGCGCTCGGACTGAACGAGGGCCTCATGATACTGGGTGTCCTCCACGGCGAGGGCCGCCTGGTGCGCGATGGCGATCGCCAGCGAGAGACTGTCGGCGGAGAACTTGCCCGTCGGCACCGCAGCCGTTGGATCGGGCGAGAGCAGAGCGGCGTTGACGTAATCCTTCGGCGTCGAATGCGTGTCGAGATAGAGGACGCCCAGGGTCTCGTGCCGGCCCTTCATGGGGACGCAGATGACCTCGCGAATGCCGTGGCGGACGATGCTCTGCGTCGTGTTGAAGCGCTCGTCCTGCATGACGTCGGACACGAGGATGCCCTGCTTCTCGCGCAGCACATATTCCATGATGGTCCGGCTAACGGGGATTTTCTCGTCCGAGTCGGGCGTGATGCGCCAGCGCACGGCGCGCGGCTCGAGCGGGCCAGCCTCGCCGTGCTTGAGCATGATGCAGCCGCGATCCGCTTCGAGGGCGCGGAAGGTCAGTTCCATGACGCGGTCGAGCAGATCGCCGATGTCGGGAATCAGGCTGACGGCCTGGCTCAGTTCGTAGAGTGTGCCGAGGTTGGTCAGCAGCTTGTTGGCAAGCGTCCCCTGGATCTTCTCGGGATGAGCGAGGATTCGGCTGCCCTCGCCCTCGCCCACGGTCTTGATGATGGCACTGGACAGTTCGACGTCCTGGCGCGTGATCAGGCTGATCTGTTCGGCGAGATCGCTAACGGGCTGGCCGGCGCCGCGGCCGCCGCTGACGACAAGGAGGGTCTGGCCGACCTGAATCTGATCGCCCGGCGACAGGCTGTGTTCGGCGATCTGGTCGTTGTTGACGAAGGTGCCGTTGGCGGACCCCAGGTCGCGGACGTGGTAGCGTTTGGTTTCGGCGTCCTTGAGGAACAGTTCGGCGTGGCGGCGGGAGACTTCGGTATCGTTGAGGCGAATGTGGTTGACGGCATCGCGGCCAATGCTGAGAAGCGCGCCGGCAAGCTCGAACTGCTTGCCCTCGTCGGCACCCTTGATCACAATCAGTTTGAGCCGTTCGCCGCGTTCCATTGGCCGGTCTGCAGTGCCTCCAGCGGGTCGGAATAGCATTCACCGTAGCGACGATGACAGTTAGCTGTCAAGCGGAAACACTCCG
>JBBSDR010001207.1:0-3152 GCA_038240465.1 Gemmatales bacterium | reverse complement strand
GTACATCGGCAGCGACTTCGTCGGCCAGCAGAGCCTGCCGCTGGTGGCCATCGGCGAGACGTTCACGGCCGGTTTCGGCGTCGATCCGCAGTTGCAAGTGCAGCGTCAGATGATCGACCGCATGAAGACGATGTCGGGCGGCAATCAGTCGCTGCGTTACGATTACCGCATCCTGGCCAGCAGTTACAAGTCGGAGAAGGTCCGGCTGCAGATCTGGGATCGGCTGCCGCACGCGGACACCGAATCCGTCGGCGTGACGCTGATCAAGACGTCTCCGGAGGTCAGCAAGGATGCGCTGTATCTGCGCGAGCAACGGCCGACGAACCTGCTTCGCTGGGATGTCGAGGTCGAGCCGAGCATGACCGGCGAGAAGGCGCTGGCGATCAACTATCAGTTCAAGCTCGAACTGGATCGGCAGATGACGATCAGCAGTTTCGAGTCGGCGTCCACGTCTCCGGTTCCGCTGCCGGCCCCGGTAAATCCCAGTCCGAAGGTGCAGGCGCCCGCCCCCCCGCCCGCCCAGCCGGCCATGACCAGCACCGAGGAAGCGAAGATCAAGGTAGCGATGGCCCGGCTCACTCCGGAGGATCGCAAGCTGGCCGAGACGCAGGTCTGGTGCGCCATCGACCAGGACAGCCGGCTCGGCTCGACGGGGCCGATCCTGAAGGAGATGGTCAAGGGCCGACCGGTGCTCGTCTGCTGTCGCGGCTGTGCGGCCGAGGTGCGTTCCAATCCGGACAACGCCATCCGCATGCTCGACAAGCTCATGGCCCAGATGAATTCCAAGGGCGGCAAGTAATGTTCTCAGGCCCACTTTCTTGCCGCTTGCGGCTTGGCGGACCGCCCGCCAAGCCGCAAGCGGCAACTCATTGTTCCGCCGTCGGCCGCTGAAGCTATCTCCACCTCGACCGTGGTCTGAGCCAGTTTCCGCAATTCGTCGAATCCCGTCTTTTAACCAATGCGCAACTCGACCTCTTCCCTCTTGCTCCCCGGCCGGGATTCGCTTGACTTCAAACGTTCGTTTGATATCATCATTTGAAACAGTCGTTTGCAACACTCGTTTGACGAGGCGAGGCATGAGCGTGCTGAGCGATACGAGACGGAAGCTGATCGCGACGGCGGGGCCGCTGTTCGCCGCCAAGGGGCTGGAGGCCACCTCGGTGCGCGACGTTACCGATGAGGCCGGCGTCAATGTGTCGGCCGTTCACTACTACTTTCACGGCATGGAAGGGCTGTATCGCGAAGCCGTGCGCCAGGCCGCCCAGACGTGTATGGATCGCGCCTCGTTTCCTCCCTGGCCCCCCGGCACTCCCGCATCGGGGAAACTGCGCGACTTCATCGATACCTATCTGCGCCGCGTGGCCATCGACTGCGAACCGGCCTGGCATCCGCAACTGCTGATGCGCGAACTGGCTCATCCGACCGACGTCTGCGCCAAATTCGCTCACAATTTCGTCCGGCCCAACCTCGAAATGCTGCGCGGCATCCTCCGCGAGATGCTGCCGCCCGAAGTGTCCGCGCGGAAAGTCACCCTGTGCGCTCTCAGCGTCGTCGGCCAGGTGCTGCACTATCGCTTCGCCCGGCCAATCATCCGCGTACTGGCGGGCGAGGAAGAGTTCAGCCATTTCGACGTCGAGACGCTCTGCGAACACATCAGCGAGTTCAGCCTGGCGGCCGTCCGCAGCCTGGCGGCCCGGCATCGCAAGAAGGAGCCGTCATGAGCTGGATCGCGTGGAAAATGCTCACGGGCGACCGCAGCAAGTACCTCGGCATCATCTTCGGCGTCGCCTTTGCCTCGCTGCTGATGGCCCATCAGGTGTCCATCTTCGCCGGCATTATGCGCCGGACGACCAGCCAGATCCGCGACATTCACGAGGCGAAAATCTGGGTGATGCACCCCGAGTCGAAATACATCGAGGAGATCGAGCCGCTTTCGGAGACCGATCTGCCGCGCGTCCGCGGCGTCGAGGGCGTTGCCTGGGCAGTACGCTTCTACAAGGGACTGCTCCGCGCTCGCCTGCCCGATGGCAACTTTCGCCAGGTCCTCGTCCTGGGCCTCGACGATGCCACGCTGGTCGGCGCGCCCGAGACCATCGTCATGGGGAGCCTGGCCGACCTGCGCCGCCCCGACGCAGTGCTGCTCGACGAGGCCGGCTTCAAGTATCTCTGGCCCGGCGAACCATTCGCGCTGGGTAAGACCCTCGAGCTGAACGACCGCCGGGCCGTTCTCGTCGGCATCTGCAAGGCGTCGCCGCCCTTTCAGACGTTCCCGATCATGTACACGCGCTACAGCCAGGCGACGCTCTTCGCTCCTCCCGAACGCAAGCTGCTGTCGTTTGTCCTGGCCGCTCCGAAAGAGGGCCGCGATGCCGAGGAAGTGTGCCGGCGTATCGGCGAGCAGACTGGGCTGAAGGCGATGACCGGCGACGATTTCTCGTGGATGACGATTCGCTATTACATCCGCTACACCGGCATTCCGTTCAACTTCGGCATCACGGTGCTGCTCGGTTTCATCGTTGGCGTGGCCATCGCGGGCCAGACGTTCTACCTGTTCACGCTCGAAAACCTCAAACAGTTCGGGGCGCTCAAGGCGATGGGCGTGAGCAACCTGCGCATCGTCGGCATGGTGCTGCTGCAAGCGTTCGTCGTCGGCCTGATCGGGTACGGCATCGGTATGGGTGTGGCGGCGGGCTTCTTCGAGGCGACGAAGAACGCGCCGGCCTTGCAGGGGTTCTTCATGCCCTGGGAAGTGATGGTCATCGTCGGCGGAGCGGTGTTGCTGATCGTGCTGCTGTCGAGCATCGTCAGCATTCGCCGCGTCCTGGTGCTGGAACCGGCAATCGTGTTCAGGTGAGAAACCATGTCGATCATTGCGACCGATCTTGCCGTGCAGTGCCGCGGCGTGACCAAGGAGTTCGGCCAGGGCGAGACGCGCGTGCTGGCCCTGCGCGGCGTCGATCTCGAGGTGCCGTCCGGCGAGATGACGCTCCTCGTCGGCGAGTCCGGCTGCGGCAAAACGACGCTGATCTCGATCGTCGCCGGTCTGCTCGAGCCAACAGCCGGCGAAGTGACCGTTCTGGGCGAGGAGCTGGGACGGATGTCGGGCCGGCGCAAGGTTGCGTTTCGCGGCGCCAACATCGGCTTCGTGTTCC
>JBBSDR010001206.1:0-3155 GCA_038240465.1 Gemmatales bacterium | reverse complement strand
GGGCCGCCAACGTTGCCAACCTTCTCATGATCTCTCCTCACGCATGGCTTTGAGTCTGCCCGGGAGTGCGGCGGCAATTTTCCCAACTTGCCGATTCCTGGGATTTTTTCCCTTACGGCAAGTTGGGAAACTTGCCGCCGCGAGCTTCTGGGACAGACTCTGAGCGCTGTTCACTCGGCATCGCGAGCCACGCGCAAGCCGACAAACTTCAAGGCGGTCCCGGAGAACACTCCCAGACGCACCGTAGAGCGGCAATCGTTGGCCGGGAAGTTCCAGGCGCCGCCTCGAACGAGGCCGCCATAGCCAATGCCTCCTGAGCCGTCGCTCACCGTCGCTGTCAACTCTTTGTACCGTTGGATATCGTAACTCTCCTCGCACCGTTCCGCGACGTTGCCGTGCATGTCATACAGGCCCCACGCATTTGGGACATAAGAGCCGACCTTCGCCGTCCTGCCCAGATAGGCTCCTTCCTTGACGCCGCCCGGACGGTTGGCATCGAGGTTAGCCTGCTTACCGTCGGCGGTCGCGCCGAAGGAAAAGGGTGTCTCGGTGCCGGCGCGGCAGGCCCATTCCCATTCCGCCTCTGTCGGCAGCCGATAGCCTCGCCCACCGGTGGGGACATAGTTGAGGAAATCAACCATACGCCCCGCTCTGTCCTTGCTCGGATCCAAGAGATGGTAGTAGGCTGGCAGTTTCTCCTTCTCGCTCAGGGTATTGCAGAACAGCACTGCCTGTTTGAAGCTGACCTGCTCAACAGGGAAACTCGAAGTATCCTGCCCCTCAACCTTGCGGAAGAAGCTGGGATTGGTCCCCATGACCTTCTCGTACTGAGCCTGTGTCACTTCGTGCAGGCCGAGGAAGAAGGGCCGCGACAGGCGGATGGTAGGTCGGGGTCGTTCGTCGTCGTAGCCCTTGTCGCTGCCCAGGCGGAACTCCCCCGGAGGGATAACCGCCAGCTTCATGCCGAGTGCGTTGGCGATCACGGGGGCTTCCACCTTCAGGGAGCGAGCGACCTCGGCCTGACGTTCCTTGGCATCCTTTTCTGAGAAGGAGGGGGGCAACAGTTTCCAGCGTCCCTTGGCGGTGGGCTTACCGGCCAGCACCCAGTCGCGTGGCAATCGGCCCAGTACCGTCGGATGCTGCGGGAAACCACGATCTTTCACTTTCTTTTCAACCTGCGGCTGAGTGTAGGCCACCAACTCTTCCAGAGTAACGGCCCCATCGCGGTGCTTGCCGTCAGGGGTCCCGTCCGCCTTCAGCCCATCCATCCCTTCCAAAAGCACGTCGAAAAAGTGGCCAAATCTGCTCGTGAACTCTCCCTCGGCGCAACTGGTGAAGATAGCCAGACCCGCCGGGGGGGCTGGCAACTTCGGCATCCGCATGCACAGAGGTGGAGGGTATCTTCCGGCCTTGAAGGAATCCATCGAGATGGCCGTAGCCAAGATGAGCAGTTTTTTCCGGGCAGGGCAGGCTTTCAGAGAATCATAGATGTCTTCCAGGGGCAGGAGATGATGGTCCTTTTTAATGTCGGCTACCTTGGCCAACTGCTGATATTCAGCATTTTCCGGGCAGAAGTACAGCCGCATGTCCTCCTCGCCCGGCTTCCCCTTGTCCAGGGAAACAAGTTGTCCGACAAGGACGACAACAACCTCATCAGCTGGTTGTAACTTCGCCAGTCCCTTCAGATAGTGCCGCAGGTTCCACTCAATTGGCCCCTCGTAATCCCAGGTGAAAAACGGCGGAGTGTGCGGTGTCGCACACCACCGGGCTTCCCAGCCGTGCCGAATCAGCATCTTGGCCAAGTCGCGAGGACCGTTCGAGAAGCACTGCACCGCCTCCATCGCCAAGTCCTCGCGTACCCTCCGGTTGTTGTAGGCTTGCACTACCAGGCTCACGCGTTTCGGTGGAGCAACAGGCTGTGCCGCCAGTGGCGGGCTAATGGCGAAACCGAACACCATGACGACCACGAGAGTGATGAATTGACGGCTCATAGGATCACCTGTCCGTTTCGGTCCTGCTTTGTCAACAGCCTGACGTCGATGTAGCTCAGGGAGTAGTAGAGATCGCGCGGGAAAAACAAATCTGTGGAGAAGGTGCGTCCCTCAGTGATTTGGATGGTGAACGAGGCCCCAAGAGGCAGTCCCCAGGGCCACCAGGAATTCCAGGTGTTGAGGTTGAATACCTGACCCGCGCCAAGCCGTTGCATCTTGACTGGGTTGTTCGTACTCATGAGATTACCCTTCGCACCCCCAAACCCGAGGTTGGTGCTTGGAATCGCCTCGCCAAAGAAAACGTAGCCCGGAAGGTCCACCTTCGGTCTCCGTGCCGGCCAAGAAAAGGTGTCGGGAACCGTTTCCAAGTAGAACTGTATACAAGGCGATGTACTTGGGAACGGTTCCCGACACCTTTTCTTGGTCCCGACACCTTTTCTTGGTCAGCAGGTGATCGTCCCGGCGAGCAACGGCACCTACAGCGATAGCAAGCGGTTCACCGGGAACGTCCCCAGCCCGGTGAATCCTGACCGCGACCGCGGACCGGACCAGCGCCGAAGGCAGCAGCCCCACGCTGACGTTTACCGCCGCCAACTGCATCAGCGGCAGCACCCTGCAATCTGCCGCCGCCGTCGGCCTGAACAACGGGTTGCCAGTACCGCCGCGGCGATGGCCTTGATGCGGTCGCGGATGGGATGGCCAGTCATCGCTGCTCCAGTGGTCAGGGTTCAGAGAAGAACTGATCTGGGGCCTCCTCAAATGAAGAGAAGAAGTTTGACCACGAATCACACGAATCACACGAATGAAGACAGAAGAGAGAAGAGAAGAAAATTGAGTTGCGAGCAGAAACAAGAGGATCATAACGGGTCGATCAACTCTTCTGATTCTTGTCTTCTGTCTTACTCAATCTTGTCTTTTCTCTTCATTCGTTTGATTCGTGTGATTCGTGGTCAAAATCTTTTGTCTTCGTTCACCTCAGAACTCGTTCAGGGGAGTGAGGGAGGATATTGCTCGCGCAATGGGACGAGTGATTCATTGAACAAAGTTGCGTGCCACCCCCGCGAACGGACGTGGCACGCAACTTTGAGGAAGTGCAACACCGCAAGGGGCGAGCGATCAGCTCTTGACCTCGAACTCGGCGTCCTGCACGTCCTCACCCATGGC
>JBBSDR010001205.1:0-3155 GCA_038240465.1 Gemmatales bacterium | reverse complement strand
GAAGCAAGATAGCAATCGATGGTCTCCGCGACAGGATCGACGTCCCAGACGACGAGGGTGCCGGCTGCGAAGTAGTCCGCTCGTTTGGCGGCAATCTCAATTTCGGCAGCGCCCCCGTCGCTGTTCTCGCTGCGGACTTCGACGGCGAAAGTAGGCGGCCCCTGAATGAAGCCCATCCGGTTTGCGGACCGCGGACCGGTAAAGAAGGAGGTATCCGGGGAGAAGGATTCCCGCCCCGAGGGCAGTTCTGGAATCGCATAACCGATGTTGTCGGTGTAAGGGCGGCCAATCTTTGTCTTTTTTCCGAAGATCCGCAAACTGGAATAGATGTTCGCGGCGACCTCACTCGGGCATTCCCCTGTAGCCATGAATTGCACAATCCTCCCGCCGATCAGTTCGGCCTTACCCTCGGTGCGCATCAGGTCGTCGAGAGTCGCTCGTTGTGAGACGGTTGACATCGTCTTCTCCCCTGTTCCAATCGGCTTCGTTACTGCTCGTACCGCCGGAAAACAATCAGCCCGCTGCCGGGATCGATGACGTAATGAGGTCCACCTCCTGCCATCATTGGCCGAACTGCATCATAATCGACGTGCCAGCCATCTTCTTCAAGCTTCAGGATGATCCGAAAGAAAGAGAGATCACCGTAAATACTCTGGGCATCCTGCTGAGCAATGCGCAGGATTTCATCACACGGAAGGGCAGACGTTCCGGCTTGTTGAGTCCCACTTGTAGCCATCTCTTGGTCCCTTGTAATGAGTTTTCAAACTGCCTTGATAAAAAGAAGTTAAGGAGGATAGAGTGGGCCTCCACCCATCCCGCCTCTCCGAACATTCGGTCCCGTCGCACAGTCGCCACTGTCCGAGCGGATCAGCCAGGGAACTCCCGAAACCTGAGCGTTCGCCTGATCCATCCTACTCGGTCCAGCGAACCAGCCTGCGGACGACGGGTTCGGGTGAGTGTGAAAAGTTCCCACAATGATACAGTCAGGGAGGATGGGTGGATTTCCCAGGTCGAGCAGTGATCGCTGTCCTGGCGATTCCCGGCATATCTCGATGTCTCCCGTCAACACATTCAAGTAAATCCAGCCACCCTCTTCATGTCGATGTATAGGATCATTTGGGAGCGAATCCAGCCAGGCTTGCGCCAGGGCTTGCCGCACAACGAGATGGTTCAGCAAATCCGTTGCTGTTGGAACTCGTGTCGGCGGCGCGCTCATTCATGCCCTCCTGAACCCTCCTGGGAAGACCGCTAAGCCGCAAGCGGCGAGGAGGTCAATCGAACAGCGTTTTGCCTTCGCCGTTCGCGTCGCTTGTCTTGCTCACGCCGCCGGTCTTCTCCTCGGTCTTGTCCCAGTCCACCAGCTCGATCGGCAGCGGCACCACCCGCGCGAAGCTCGCGCGCTTCACCGCCTCGAAGCCCTTGCCGCCGCGCGACGTCACCTCATACTTCCCTCGGCCAAACTCCATCGTCTTGCCGCCCGATGTCTCCAGCACAAACTTGTCGAACCGGCCCGACATCAGCGCTCCACCCAGACAGGTGTCGTCCTTGTCCAGCTTGATACCCAGCACGCCCTTGCCCACGCCAGACAGGACGTTCACTTCATCGACCCGGAAGTGAATCACATGTCCGTCCGCGCTGGCCAGGTACATTGTCTCCTCGTCGCCGGACAGCGCGCTCGCCATCACCACCCGGTCGCCCTCGACCAGTTTAACATAACGCCGGCCCACCTTCGTCGAGGCCGTGCGGAATGGCCCCAACGGCATCCGCAGCACCTGCCCGAATGCTGTCGCGACCATCAGATACGGACCCGCCGGCTCGCCGTTCGCGGGCGGCACTTCGGACGGCACAAATCGCTCGTCCGTCGTCGCCGAACCGACGATCTTCACCTGGTCCGCGAGCCGGAAAAACTTGGTGATCGGTTCGCCGTAACCCGACGAGGCCGGCACCTCGTTCATGCGCATCGTGTAAGCCGTGCCGTCGTCGGCGAAGAAGATGATGTGGTCCAGCGTGCTGCCCGGAACCACGGCCACCACTTCGTCGCCCTCGCGCACGCGCGTCCCTTCCACCGACGCCAGGCGGCCGACGCGCTTGAGCCAGCCGTCGCGCGTCAGCACGACGTTCGTGTTTTCGCGGACGATGTACGCTTCCTCGTCGAACTCCGGCGCCTCGTCGCCGCCGGCCATGCGCGTCTGTCTCTTCTCATAGCCCTTTCTCTCCGGCCCCGCCAACCCGCCCCTGGCATAGCGCTCGCCAAGGTCCACCAACTCGTTCTTGATGATGGACCATAACTCCTTCTCCGAGGCCAAAATCTTCTCGATCTTCTTGGCCTCGGTCGTCTTCTCCTTCAACTCGTCGAGGATCTTCTTGATCTCCATCGACGCGATCTTGTACAGTTGCGCATCCAGAATCGCGTCGGCCTGGATCTCCGACAGCCCGAACTCCGCGATCAGACTCTGCGCTGCTTCCGCCTTGCCCGACGACTCGCGAATGATCTTCAAGGCCCGGTCCAGGGCGTTGAAGACGATGCGGAAACCATCGAGCAGGTGGATGCGTTTGCGCAACTGTTCGAGTTCAAACTCGAAGCGCTTGCGCACCGTCAGCAGGCGAAAATCGAGGAAGTGACGCAGGATCGCCTTGAGGCCGAGCCGCTCCGGACGCAACTTCTCCGGGCCGTCGCCTTCGCGCACCGGCACCAGGCACGTCATGTTGTAGGAGAAGGTCGATTGCAATGCCGTATGCTTGAACAGGTAGGCCATCACGACGTTCGGATCGGCGCCGGGACGCAGTTCCAGCGTGACCCGAATGCCATCCTTCTTGTTCGACTCGTTTGTCTGGCCGAGCAGTTGCGGCAACTTCTTCGTCTCGATCAACGCGCCGACCTCTTCCTCCAACTTGCCCTTGTCCACGTTGTAGGGGATCGACGTGATGTTGGCGGCGTTCGGCTTCCGAGGGTCGAGCTCATAGGTGCCCCGGAGCTTGATCGTCCCCTGGCCGGTCGCGTAAATCTGCTCCGATCCATTCGTGTAGCCGCGGTAGCCATTCTTGGCCGCCATCACGCGCTCGAAGCCGAAGCTCGCGGCGAGTTTCCCATTGATAAACAGTCGCGGCGGATCGACGCGCAATTCGTCCAACGGCAGGCCGACCAGGCGCTTGAT
>JBBSDR010001204.1:0-3157 GCA_038240465.1 Gemmatales bacterium | reverse complement strand
GCGAAGCCGCAAGCGGCAAGAAAGAGGGAAGTTATTTCGCCGTCGGTCCTAAGCCGCAAGCGGCGGAAGAATCAATCCTTCAACTCGATGTTGATCGTCTGTTCGCCATCCTTGACCTCCACCGAAAGCGACGTTGTCTCCACGTCCGTGTACTTCTTGGGGACCTTGACGAGGCCTTTGCGAACCTTATCGATGGTCTTGAGCCGAGCTTTCATCTCGGTAATCTGCTTGTCGAGATCCGCATTCTCTTTTTTCGCTGCCTTGAGCAGCTGCGCCCGAGCTTCAAGCTCCATCAGCCGCTGCGTCTCTTGCTTGGCCAGCACCTCGAAGCACTCGACATCGATGGTGACCTTGACTCCAGCACCTGGCTTGACCTTGCGCGCGGCGTACTTTCCGTCCTCACCAATGCCAACCATGACGGTGTCGCGCATCCCCTTGCCGGAATGAAACACAACCACGCCCCCAGTCAGGGGCTTCCCGTTAAAGGTGACGGTGCCGCTGACCTGCGTCGCCTTCTTCGTCTCCTGACCTTGAGCGACACCATCCACGACAAGAAGGGCCAGCAGCGCGGCCCCGATCGCTTGAATGAGTTTCATGAATCCTGTCCTCTTCGGGTGTTCTCACCAGTCAGCGCCCAGTACGTCGTTGCTGGCCGGAGTACAGGCCGCGTAGAAGGTGGTTGCGCTGATTCGATCCGAGACGAGGCGAACGCTGCCGTCACCCAATCCAACGGTGATCCCGGCAGGCAGGAACCCCTGCGGAAGACGTGCGCTGGCCGAGTCCGCTGGCGGAGCGGACTGAAACATCACCGCGCCGGGGACAGGCGTCCAGACCGGATTGTCCCACCAGCGGCGCGTCTCTTTCCACGTGTTGTCCTTGCCGCCGCCCGGAAGACTGTCGCCGACCTGCGAATAGCCCTCGGCGTAGAAGATCGTCTGTGACGTGCCATCGGTGATTGAGGTGGGATAGCGTCCACCTTTCGGCGGAATCGCGAGGCCGTTGGCCAGG
The DNA here is from genome assembly GCA_038240465.1 of Gemmatales bacterium. Taxonomy (GTDB): domain Bacteria; phylum Planctomycetota; class Planctomycetia; order Gemmatales; family Gemmataceae; genus JBBRIK01. The sequence continues at coordinate 2,149 of JBBSDR010001204.1, read as the reverse complement.
TAGTTCGTGCGATCCATGGCCGGCTCACCCGACGGGTCGGCGGGAAAGGTGTAGGTTTTCACCATCTTGTCGCTCAGGGTCCAGCCCGCATTGATGCTCCCTTTGCCGATTTGCAGCGACGAAGACTTGTAGAGCGGTGCCTGCTCCAGATTCGGCAAGATGTGGAACAGGCAGGGACCGTAACCTCCTGCGTAGTGGTTCTCCGAACCGGGAGGCATCTTCCCGTTCATGTCGTCTGCCGTCTTGATCGTCGCGAGGATGATCTGTTTGAGGTTGTTTTGTGACTGGGCGCGTTCGGCCGACTGACGGACGCGCGATACCGCCGACAGCAGGAAACCGAGGAAGAACGCCAGCAGGGCCAGGATCACGAGCAGTTGCGTCAGCGTGAAGGCGTGCCGGTTTCTGAAAGCACGGCTGCGAGACATGGCTGAATCCTCCAGGTGCGAAAGAGAAAGGAGGGAACGAAAACACTCTATCCCGATTTGCGGATGCGCGGCAAGAGAAAATCCGGCGTCCTATCAACTGCTTCCTGACGCTGACAAGATGGACAAGGACGAACGATTGCCCCCAGCGGGCGAACGGTGCGCTGCCTCTTCTCACTCCGTTGCCTATTTTTCCTTGTCCGCCCCTGGTAAAGATGCCGAAGGAGAGGAATAATGCCAAGGAGGGGGCCTGTCATGAGAGGACAGGCTGGCCCCATCGTCCGATCGGCTCGCGCCCGAGGAGGAAGCACGGTCCCATGAATCCCAGCTACCGCACGAGTCCTGGATTGCGTGGCCGCCTCTGGTGCGCCTGCGCCGTGGCCGTCGCCGCCCTGGCCCTGATTTCCGCACCCCCCGCATCGGCCCAGCCGGACAGCCGCGATCCGGTCGAGGTGTTCCAGGACGCCCTCGAAATGGACCTCAACAACCTGCCCGGCGAGGACGAAATGACACGAGCGAGGACGCGCAAGAGCATCCTCGACTATCGCCAGAAAGTCCTGGACGAACTGGCCGCCAAGATCGTCACCTCGCGCGATCTCAGCCGGGTCCTTCGGCTGCGCGACTCGGAACGACTGCGCGACCGCAAGAACAAGGACCTCCGGCTGCTCGATATCGACGAGGGCGTCTATCAGGGGTTGCTCAAGCGGTTCGTCGCGAATTTCAAGAAGGACGCCCAGAGCAAGGACGTCCTGACCCAGCGTGCCACCGCCACCCTGGCCGGCGACCTTGTCAGCAGCGTCTATTCCGAGCAGCGCCGGCTTATCGGCGATACCGTCATCATCTCCTTGCTTCCCGAACTGTCGCGCATGGCCGATTTGCCCGATCCGGGCATTCGCATCGCCGTTGCCCGCGCCATGGGCATTATCGTCCTCGAACTGGACGACATCCTCAAGCGGCGCTCCAGCGAACTGATTCGCTCGACGATCCTGCGCATCCAGCAAAGCAGCGATCCCGAACCGCGCCGCGCCGTCATCGATACGACGGGTGATCTCGTCAGACTGTTCAACCCCTCGGCAGGAGAAGTGAGCGTTCGGCCCAAGATCGCGACTCGTGAAGACCTTCTCGCCCTGCTCAATCTGACGCCGATTCTGTTCAATGGCCTGCGCGACAGCGATGCAATTACCCGGAAGAAGGCGATTAACGTATTGTCCCGGCTCAACAACCTGCTGGCCCGCGACCGACAGTTCCTGATCCTTGCGCCGCCCCTGACCCCGCCGCCGAAGGGCCGGACGCCAACCGTGGAGGAGGTCGGCTTCATCAAGTCCAACCAGGACGCCCTGCGCAAGGAACTCGAGGATTTGCATCCGCGCCTGGAAGGCTTCCGCACCCAGACCGAGGTGTTCGAGAAAGCCCTGGTCGATGCCGATTCCGAGATTCGTCTGGCCGCTCTGCACATCCTCGAGGACCTGGCCACGGTGCAGAGCTATGTCCGCGAGCGTGTCGTGAGCTTGCCCGAGGATAAAAAGGACGACAAATCCGCGGCGCCCGCGCCAGGAGCGTATCTGGAGCCGTTGTTCGAGAAGGTGAAGCCCGACCTGATCAAGAACCTCTCGGATCCCAACCCGAGGGTCCGGCTGGCCGCGGTGCAGGTGCTAGAGAACCGTGGCCCGGCAGCGCGTCATGCCTCGAACGCGCTCATCGGACGGCTCGACGATGCAAATCCGTTT
>JBBSDR010001203.1:0-3162 GCA_038240465.1 Gemmatales bacterium | reverse complement strand
GGACAAGCCGGGCGGTGGCGGCCTCGGCTGCGATCGACTACCGTACCGGTTCATACGCCAAAGCGAACAACGGAACGCGGACACATGACCGTCTCACCCTTTTTGCGGACGGAACGAACCACGCTCGCTCGACTGCTGCCGGGCCTGGACGAGTCCCTCGCTCGCATTCCCCTCATGGAGATGGAGCGCCCAGGCAACCCCGCTCTCGTCTTGTTTCGCGAGGCGGGCGGCCCTGGCCTGGTCGTCCCGACCGATCACGGCGGACTCGGCGCGACGCCGCTCGACGCGGTCCGGGTGCAGCGCGCGATCGGCAGTCGTTCGCCCTCGCTGGCCGTGGCGACGACCATGCACCACTTCTCCCTGGCCACGCTGGTCGAGATGGCAGCGGCGCCCAACGGCAGCGGCACGGAATGGTTGGTGTTGGAAGGCGTGGCGCGACAAAAGCTGTATGTCGCATCCGGATTCGCCGAGGGACGAACGGGAACGGGCATCTTCACGTCGCAGTTCACGGTGCGGCGCACCGCCGACGGGCTGATCCTGAGCGGCAGCAAGAAGCCGTGCAGCCTGTCGGCGTCGATGGACCTGCTGACCGCTTCGGTGCTACTGCCCGACGATACACAGTCTCTCGCCGTCGTTCTCGTCCCCGCCGCGACGCCGGGAATCAGCCGCCGGCCCTTCTGGGGAAGCAGCGTTCTTGCCGGGGCCGAGAGCGATGAGGTGGTCCTCGACGAGGTAATCGTCCCCGCAAACCTGCTGACGTACTGGGGCCAACCGGGTCAACTCGACGTGGTGCAGCAGCGGAGCTTCCTCTGGTTCGAGCTGCTGATCGCGGCATCCTATCTCGGCATCGCCAGCGCTCTCGTCGAGCGCGTGCTGGTGGCAGGAAGAGGAACACCGATCGAACGGGTCGCGCTGAGCATCGAGACCGAGGGTGCGATGGCGGCGCTGGAATCCGTGGCGAGGGAGATGACGGCGAACGAATCCGGCCAGGATTTGCTGGCGAAGGCGTTACTGGTGCGATTCGCGGTGCAGCAGGCGATTGAGCGTGTTACCGCTCACGCGGCGGAGTTGCTGGGCGGCATGGCGTTCGTCAGTTCGCCCGACGTGGCGTGTCTGCTGGCGTCAGCGCGAGCGCTGGCGTTTCATCCGCCGTCGCGCCTCAGCGCGGCGGCAGGACTCGACGCTTATCTGTCGGGTGAAGCGCTGCGGGTTGAGTGAGGGTCCGGTTTTGTTCACTCCGATGATTTCCTTGGGCCTGAGAAGACACGAGCCGATCTATGTTACCCGTCCTCATCCTCGGAGTACGCAATTGCTTCTTCGGGACTGACAGCGACAATCATCAGGACGTGCCGCTGCTCCTCTCGGGTCAAGTGTGTTGAAAGGATGTCGTGAATCAGGTCCTGTCGTTGCATGGTGTCCATGCGGCGGAAACGCTTCGAGGTGACGATGCCGATGATCCTGTCGTCATCGCGAAGTTCTACCTTATCGGGGGGTGGAAAGGTCTGTTCCAGGATCTTTTTTAGTTTCCGCGCTACGCCCATTGGAACACCCCTTTATCGATGAACTGCTGGGCTGCCTTGATGAGGTCGTGCGCTTTGGCCTTCAGCAAATCGCCCTTCGTCCTCTGGTACAACTTCGACTTTTTCAGATGAGCGAGGAGCCGTGCCTCCGAGGCGAAGCGGTAGTTGTTGCGCCATAAGATGAAGACTTCGTTCACCGCGAATCGCATCACCTTCTGATGTTGCCGGATCTCCTCGTCGCTCAGCCCCTTGGTCTTCAACTTATCGGGGTCCACATCGAGGATGCCGCTTTCCTTGAACAGCAGAAGCAAGTCGTGGCGCGACTCGAATTCGCTCTTTCGCACGAGCATGTAGGCTCGGAGCAAGCACTCGACGGCAAGGCCGGCCGAGTACATCGCCAGTGCGTAGTAGCCCTTCCCTTCCCGGTACAGGTGCTGCGCCTGGCTCATCCGCTCGACACTGGCCAGAAAATAGTGGTCTGCGGTGAAATCCATTTGCCCCGCCCGTCAGATTGCTGGCCCAGCCTGCCTGCCGAATTCGCTTCGAGTGTGCTGCGCTTACAAGTCGGGAAGAGACGCCTTGACCTGAACTGTACACGAAACAAGCCCGGCAGGACAAGCGAAGATGGGTCGGCTACATGACCGGCAGGGGCAGATGGAACCCTCCTCGACCGTGACGCTACCCCAGGTATCGACGGACGCGACAACTCCTGCTATCTCAGCATCGCGTGCGCCCTTGTCGAGCGCGTGCTGGCAGCGGGACGGGGAACTCCCGTCGAACAGGTGGCGCTGAGCATTGAGACCGAGGGTGCGATAGCGGCACTGGAATACATGGCGCGGGAGATGATGGCGAACGATTCCGGCCAGGATTTGCTGGCGAAGGCGTTGCTGGTGCGCTTCGCGGTCCAGCAGGCGATTGAGCATGTGACCGCTCACGCGGCGGAGTTGCTTGGCGGCATGGCGTTCGTCGGCTCGCCCGACGTGGCGTATCTGCTGGCCTCGGCACGAGCGCTGGCGTTTTATCCGCCGTCGCGCCTCAGCGCGGCGGGAGGACTGGATGCTTACCGGTCGGGTAAACCTCTGCACGATGGGTAATGGTGACTCGCCGCGCTTCATCTGACGTTTCGGCCAGAACCCCTCATTGCTGAGTTCCTGGCTCATGTTGGGATGAAGCGGCTTCGGCGGTGACATCCTGAGCAACAGGAATGGCTGCGGTTAGTAATGGTTCGACGGGCTGTGATCACCGATTCGGCCACTGTACACCTGTGGTGGTAGCCAGAAGGTCGAAAAAGCCTGAGAAGGGCCACATTTTTGGCTTTTTGTCCAGTTATGGGTGGCCGAATCTGTGATCACTGCCGGTTCGACGAGATCGGGGCTAACCCACTGATGAGGTGCGAACGCTGTCATCTGTCAGGGGGCTGGGCGGACCGCAGCGAGGACTTCGGCGAGCGCGACGGCGCGGGCAACTCCGGCCGGTGGGGGGGAGCCAACGCCACCCAGCGCTCACACTACAGACTTGACCGGCAATGTTGGAGTTCCCCACGAAAAGTGGACACGGGGTTAAGGATATTTCCGTCTATTCCGATCCGCATTCAAACGTGTTTCAGACATCCTGCCTCGGGGCCAGCCCCGTCCTCGGGGCT
>JBBSDR010001202.1:0-3164 GCA_038240465.1 Gemmatales bacterium | reverse complement strand
GTTGTTCCCAATCCGCACAACGACTACAGGTGCTATGCCTCATGTTTACCATGGCCATCTTTGTAGTCCGGCTACGTTTTTTGGCCAGATCGCCGGTGAACGGTTACGAACTCGTGGAAGAGGCCCGCGACCTGAAGTTGCGCCGCTGGCTGAGCTGGCCCACGCAGGCGGCGCTGGTGCTGGCCTGTTTCGTCCTTGGCGTCCTTCCCGCGCTGCTGCTGGAGCCGTGGCTGTTCTGGCTCGCCGGCGGACTGATCGCGGCACTCGGACTCAGTCTGCTGCAACGCCGCGTCTTGATGGGCTTGCTCAGACACCAGATTCGCAGTGCAGGCCGGCAACTGTTCGGCATGCTGAGCCAGGTCAAGCCGGTGGCCGAGGCGATCCTGGCCGTCGAGGCCACTGCCGCCGAGACGCAGCGGGCCGGCTTGCACCAGCAGCATGCCGGCAACCGCCAGAAGGCCGAAGTGCGCTATCAGCCCCAGATCGAACAACTCGACGAACGGCTGCGCACGGAGCGCCAGCAACTGGAGAACGGACACCTGGCGGAACAGGAACGGCTGCGCGAGCAGGGACTCCTCGATCTGAGACAGGCGAAGCAGCGCTCCTGTGAGGCGAAGGCTACTTCTCTGGCCCAGCACGATCGGGTCATGGCCCAGGCGCGCGACGAGTTGGCCGCGCGCTTGACGAAACTGCGGCAGGAACGGGCCGACACCACCGCGCGGATGCAGGCACGCTGGGACTGCGGCTGCGAGCGATTCCTGAGTGAACTGAGTGCGCTGCGCCAGGCCGCGGCCGGCCAGCCGCTCGACCAGCTCAATGGCTCCAGCCTGGCAACATCGATTCCCGAGGGATTGCCGCTGGGATCGCTCGCCCTCGATCTGCCATCTCTGCTGGGCGAGATGCCGGCGACGAGCCTGGCACCGCTGCCGGCCGAGTCGATTCCCTTCCCTGCGTTCCTTCCCTTTCCGGGCCGGGGCTGTCTGCTGCTCCAGGCGCAGACGTCGGGCAAGGGGCAGGCCATCCAGGCGCTGCAGGCACTGATGCTTCGTTACCTGACGGGGTTGCCGCCGGGAAAAGTACGCTTCACCATCATCGATCCAGTGGGGCTGGGCGAGAACTTCTCGGCCTTCATGCACCTGGCCGATCACGACGAGGCCCTGGTCACGAGCCGCATCTGGACCGAACCGGCCTACATCGAGGCACAGTTGGCCCTGCTGACGGAACACATGGAGACGGTGATCCAGAAGTATCTCCGCAGCCAGTTCGACAGCATCGAGGAGTACAATCTCGCGGCCGGCGAGGTGGCGGAGCCATATCGCGTCCTCGTCGTCGCCAACTTCCCCGTCAACTTCACGACCCAGGCCGCGCGCCGGCTTGTCAGCATTGCCGAGAGCGGCGCGAGTTGCGGCGTTCACGCCCTGATCGGCGTCGATATGCGCCAGCCGATGCCGCAGGGTTTTCAGTTGGAGGAACTGTCCTCGCTGTGCATGTGTCTGCGCTGGGACGGCAATCGTTTCGTCTGGTGCGAGCCGGAACTGGAGCGCTTCCCGCTGACCCTGGACAGCCCTCCCGATAATGCCCGGACAATCGAACTGGTGCGCCGCATCGGAGCGCGCAGCCGGGACGCCAGCCGGGTTCAAGTGCCGTTCTCGGTCATCGCGCCGGCCGAGGAGGACTTCTGGAAGGCCGACAGCCGCCGCGGCATCAGTGTTCCCCTCGGCCGGGCCGGGGCGGTGCGCAAGCTGTCTTTGCGCCTGGGACAGGGTACGTCGCAGCACGTCCTTGTCGCGGGCAAGACCGGCTCGGGTAAATCGACGCTGTGGCATGCCCTGATCGTCAACCTGGCGATGCGCTACAGTCCCGACGAGATCGAGATGTATCTGATCGACTTCAAGAAGGGCGTCGAGTTCAAGCCGTATGCCGAGTGCGGGCTGCCGCACGCGCGGGTCATTGCCATCGAGAGCGAGCGCGAGTTCGGCCTGAGCGTGCTGCAATGGCTCGACTCCGAACTGCGCAATCGCGGCGATCGTTTCCGATCCGCCAGCGTCAACGACCTGGCCAGCTTTCGCGAGGTCTGTCCCGACGATCCCTGTCCGCGCGTGCTGCTGATCGTCGATGAGTTCCAGGAGTTCTTCGTCGAGGACGACAAGCTGTCGCAGGAGGCGGCCCTGCTGCTGGATCGCCTGGTGCGTCAGGGCCGGGCGTTCGGGCTGCACATTCTGCTCGGCTCGCAGACGCTGGGCGGAGTCTATTCGCTGGCGCGCAGCACCATCGACCAGATGGCGGTTCGCATCGCGCTTCAGTGCAGCGAGACCGATGCCCAGATGATCCTGAACAAGGACAACGCGGCGGCTCGATTGCTGTCGCGTCCGGGTGAGGCGATTTACAACGACGCCAGCGGCGCTCTCGAGGGCAACGAAATTTTCCAGGTGGTCTGGCTGTCGGAGGACGAGCGCGAGCGGATCGTGCGCTCGCTTCACGACCGGGCATCGCTGGCCGACCTGCGTCCGCGCAAGCCGGCCATCGTGTTCGAGAGCAGCGCGCCCGCCCGTCTGGAGAATAACGAGTTGCTGGAACGCCGCACGGGGCAGGCCGAGATCCCGCGCGCCTGGCTGGGAGAAGCAATCGCGATCAAGGAGCCGACGGCGGCGGTATTTCGAGCGCGGGCGGGCTGCAACCTGCTGATCGTGGGCCAGCACGAGGACGCGGCCCTGGCGCTGCTGGCCTCCTCGCTGGTCGGCCTGGCAGCGCAGCACGCGCCGGGGACGGCGCGCTTCTGGCTGCTCGACTCGATGGGGCCGGACGAGCCGATGGGACAGTATCTGGCGAGCCTCGTCGATGGCTGGGCGCATCCGGTGCAGCGGATTGCTCGCGGCGAGGTGGCCGCCGCCCTGTCGGAACTGGCCGAGGAAGTACAACAACGCTTGAAGGGCAACGGCGGCCGGGAGCGCTGTTATCTGCTGATCCACGGGTTGCAGTATTTCCGCGAGTTGCGCCGTACCGAGGACGATTTTGGCATGGGCCGGCGCGGCGCGGAGCGGACAGTGCGGCCCGACGAGCAATTCCTGACGCTCCTGCGCGACGGCCCCGCAGTCGGGATTCACCTGCTGATGTGGTGCGACCAACTGACGGCCCTGAATCGCATCCTGGACCGTCAGGGAATG
>JBBSDR010001201.1:0-3164 GCA_038240465.1 Gemmatales bacterium | reverse complement strand
TGGCGGCGGGGTAGCATGTACTCTGCCAAGGATACTTGCCCACCCAGCCAGACGCAAGAGTGTAATCCGCCCTTCCCCAATCCCGAGATGCGCATGTCCCGCCTTCTGCCTGGTTCCTGGCTGACGTTCCTCGTTCTTCTTGGGGGCGATGCCGCTTGCGGCGGACAGGCATTCGTCGAACATCTGGAGCCGCCGGCCCTGGAGCGCGGCAAGACGACGCGGCTGACCATCGTCGGCTCGCACCTCACCACGGCCACGGACCTGTGGAACTCTCTGCCGGACGGCAAGATCAGGGCAACAGTCGTCGGCGAAAGTAAGCCGGGTGTCGCCGTCTTCGACATCCGTGTGGCAGCGGACGCCCCGGTTGGGCTATTCGGACTGCGCCTGGCAACGGCCCATGGTCTGAGCAACTTGCACCTGTGCCTGATCGATGACCTACCGGTTCGCCGTGGCCCGAATTCCGCTCAGGGGCCTGCGAAGGTCGATCTGCCTTGCGCACTCTGGGGACGGTTCCGCGAGGCAGTGACAGACCGTTTCGCATTCGCAGTCAAGGCGGGGCAGCGCGTCAGTGTTGAAGTTGTCGGCAATCGCTTCGGCAAGGAAGTCGATCCCATCCTCATCATCCGCGACGCTCGCGGCCGCATCGTTGCCGAACGCGACAACGATCCCGGCTTGTATTTCGACTGTCGCTTCGAGCATCGCTTCGCCGACGCGGGAACCTACACGGCCGAGGTGCGCGATCTGCGCCATCAGGGCCACGAACACGGCTTCTACGTTCTGCGCCTGGGCCGCTTCCCTGCCGCGCGGGTGGCCGTGCCGGCGGTGGTGCTGCTGGGCAAACGCACGGAGTTGTTCCTGCCCGAGTTGAACGAGACGCTGGCGGTTGAGACGCCTGCCACCCCGGTCGCGGGACTGACCTCCGTGACGCTGCGGCGTAGTGGCGACGAAGGCTCGACTTGGCTGCCGGTGCAGGTCAGCGAGGCAGCCGTGACGGTGGCCGCCGCGGATGCCCTGACGCCGGAGAAGGGGACGGCTGCGCGCGTGCCGGGGCAACTGTGCGGCGTTCTGGCGGAGCCGGGCCAGCGCCAGTTCTTTCGCCTGGACCTGGCCAAGGGACAGGCGATTCAGGTCAGCGGCCATGCACGCTGGCATAACTCGCCTGTCGATCTCGACCTGACGTTGACCGACGTCATGGGGCGGACGCTGAACAGGGCGTCGGAAGGCCCTGACGATACCGTGCAACTGGACTTCACCGCGCCGGCGGCCGGCGTCTACTGCCTGGCGGTGCGCGACCTGGCACGCGATGGCAGTCCCGCCCATGCTTACCGGCTGGAGGTCCGCAGTGGCCCGCCGCGTGTGGAAGTCGTCGCCGAGGTCGAGGGCCTGACGGTGCCGCGCGACGGTTATCAGATCGTGCCGCTGACCGTGACGCGCGGCGGCTACAACGGCCCAATTGCTCTGACGCTGAGCGGGAATCCGCCCGGCATCACCCTGACGCCGGGCGAGGTGGGCGCCGGCGTCAACGCGATGGTGTGCAAGCTCTCGGCAAGCCCATCAACGCCGCTGGGTTTGCACTCCGTGCAGATTATCGCCCAGCCGGCAGACAACCCGGCGGCCCCGAAAACGCTGGTGCGCACCCGGCCGTTGGTTGATCGCCAACTGCTGAACCCGGACCTGATTCCGTATTCCCTGCGCGAAGACCAGCGCCGCTTGCCTCCGTCCGTCCACGACCGCCTGGCCGTGCAGGTGACGCCGTCCGCGCCATTCACTATCGAACTGGCCGAGGCGGCGGTGACGCTCGCTCGCTATCAGCACGCCGACATCCCGCTCGTGACCACGCGCAAGGCGGGCTTCGACGCACCGATCGCATTCACGGCTCGCGGCGGACAACTCGCCGACAAGAACGAGGGGCGGACGCGCGTCTACGCCGAGTTCCCCGAGGCGACGGCAAAGAGCCTGAAGGTAGCCGGCAGCATTCATTCGCGTATCCTGTCGAATCTCGGCAAAACGCGCATCGAGGTATTGGCGAGCGCCGTTCACGAGGGACGCACGATCACCCTGGTTCGCACCTTCGAGTTGGAGATCCGCACCGGGTTCACCCTCCCCATCGCGACGGTTCCTGTCAAACTCAGCCCAGGAAGTGCTGCCCGGGTGCTGCTGACGGTGGAGCGCGTGAAGACCTTCGCCGGCCCTGTCCGCGTGAAGCTGACGCCGGCAGCAGGGCTGGAGTTGCCCGAGAAGGTCGTGATCCCGCGCGGCCAGGCGAGTGTCGAGATCGAGGTGAAGGCCGAGGCGAACGCGACACCGGGACGGCGCAGCATCGTGCTGTCGGGTTCAGCGGACGTGGATGGCTTCGAGGAGGAACACAACGGCGGACGGATCGAGTTCGAGATCGAGGTGATCAAAAGTGAAACGCCGAAGAAGTGATCGAAAAACCGAGATGACGGAAGGCGAATGGCTTGGGTGTCCCAATCAGGGTCATGGAAGTCGCCGGTCCCAGGGAAATTATCGAGAGAATGGGCGTTAAGTGGTTTTTGTCCAGGCTGACTCCGGAACAGCGCAAGACGCTCAAAGAGGAGCTGAAGTAATCCGCAGACGCCGAAAAAGTGACAGGGTGACGGAGGACACTTTCCAAGTGTCCTCCGTCACCCTGAGCCATCGAACCGACTTCAAGAGCGATTGGCCCGGTTGCGCAGCAGGGCGAGGTGGCGGCCAAACCGCTGCTCGAGATAGGCGTGGAGCCGATCGAGGCGGCCGACCTCCTCCCCCGAGACGCTTCGGCCTCCTTGCAGGACCGCTTCACCGCTCATTCCCAGCAGCCGATCCAGAGACGTCAGCGCCGTGCGAAAGGCTTGCAGGCGGTTGTCGAGGTCGCTGCCGGAAAGGTTCTCGGTGATGCCCCAGTAACGGCAGGCATCGGCGAAACTCGTCTCCTTCTCGCGTCCTTCGAGGAACTTCGTCCAGGCCGTCGATGCCAGCAGGGTCTGCAGCAACTTCTCCTGTTCGCGCGTCAGCGGAATCACTCCGCTGGGCTTGCGTTCGACCGGCTGTTCGTCCTCGTTCATCAGCCGGCGAACAGCCTGGCGTCCCTCGCGCGTCAGAGAATACTGCTTCTGGCCGAGCTTGGCCAGCCAGCCGCGCCGCGCCAGGCCGCGCTCGCCCAT
>JBBSDR010001200.1:0-3170 GCA_038240465.1 Gemmatales bacterium | reverse complement strand
CTCCGTGGTGCAGGCGAGCCGCTTGCTTGAGAAGAGCAGGCGAGCCGCCTGCACCGACAAGAGCAGGCGAGCCGCCTGCACCACGGGGAACCTCACCCCAGGATCTCTCCCATGAAACAGTTCCTTCTCTCCTGCTCGCTCCTCCTCGTCCTCTCTTCCGTCCAGGCCGACGACAAGAAACCGCTCCGCGCCGGCATCATCGGCCTGGATACCTCGCACGTCACGGCCTTCGCCAAACTGCTCAACGATCCGAAGGCGAAAGCGGAATTCGCCGGAGTGCGCATCGTCGCGGCCTATCCCGGCGGCAGTCAGGACATTCCCGCCAGCCGCGACCGGCTCAAGGGCTTCACCGATACCCTGCGCGACAAGCTCGGCGTCGAGATCGTCAATTCCATCGACGAGTTGCTCAAGAAGGTCGATGTCGTGTTTCTCGAGAGCGTCGATGGCCGGCCTCACTACGAACAGGTCAAGCCAGTCCTCAAGGCGCACAAGCCCGTCTTCATCGACAAGCCCATCGCCGGCACGCTCGCCGATGCCATTCGCATCTTCGACCTGGCGAAGGAGACCGGCACGCCGGTCTTCTCCAGTTCATCGCTGCGTTTCAGTCCCGGCATCCTCGGCATGCGCGACGATGCCAAGGTGGGCAAGGTGCTGGGCTGTGCGATCCACGGGCCATGTGAGATTGAGCCGCATCATCCCGACCTGTTCTGGTATGGCGTGCATGGCGTCGAGATGCTGTTCACCATCATGGGGACCGGCTGCGAGACGGTGGCGCGCGTTCACACGAAGGGAAGCGATCATGTGACGGGAACGTGGAAGGATGGGCGCATCGGCACCTTCCGCGGCATCCGTGACGGCGCGAAGCCGTATGGCGGACTCGTCTACGGCAGCAAGGGCGTGGCGCCGAGTGGATCTTACGAGGGCTACGAACCGCTCGTGGTCGAGATCTGCAAATTCTTCCGCACCGGGCAAGCACCCGTCAGCGCTGAGGAGACGATCGAGTTGTTCGCGTTCATGGAGGCGGCCGACGAGAGCAAGCGAAAAGGCGGTGTCCCGGTAAGCGTGGCAAGCGTCATCAAGAAGGCAAAAGACGAAGTCAAGGCAAAGAACTGAAAGCAGAAAACAGAAGAATCGACCACGAATCACACGAATCATACCAATGAAGAAAGAAAAGAATTGAGTAAGAACAGAAGGCTGACAAGAACAGGCAGAGAACAGCGGTCGACTCTTTGCCGTTCCGCGTTTCTCTTATTCAATTCCTCTTTTTCTTTCTTCTCTTCATTCGTGTGATTCGTGAGATTCGTGGTCGATTCTTCTCTTCTTTTGTCTTTTGTCTTCTGCGGTTCCATCGCCGGAGAGCAAAGGGTAGAATCCCGCTACTCCCAGGCCGCGCATCTTCGACGAATTCCTCACTCGATCCAGCGAGGCACTGCCGTGGCCCGTCCTCTTTTTCTGCTCAAGCTGCTCATCCGCTCAGGCCTGGCTCGTTATCTGCCCGGCATGGCTCGCCTGGCCGACGGAGGCACCGACTTCCTTCACTATTACAGCGACCGCGTTCTCGGCTCCTCACGCGGAGACCTCACCGAGGCCGCTGCTCTCTTCGAGACGCCGCCGCCCGACGTCATCGATCTGTCCTGTGGCGTGCCGCGCGTCGAGGGCGTCTCTCTCGCCCTCCGCCAGCACAGCGAACGCCGGGCCTGGCCCTCTCCCTGGGGACTGCCGCAATTGCGCGGCGCCGTGGCCGAGAAACTGCTCGCCGAACAGCAACTCGCCGTCAGCCCGGCCGACGAAGTCCTCATCACCTCCGGTGCCGCCGGCGCCCTGCACACCATCCTCGACGCCTTCGTCAACCGCAAGGATCGCGTCGTTCTGCTCGATCCGACGTCGCCGTTGTTCGCGCTGTCGCTCAAGACCCATGGGGCGCGGGTTCGCTGGCTCTACACATGGGTCGAAGAAGGACGGACCCGGTTTCGCCTCAACGAACTGGACCGGGCGTTGCGAGGCGCGCGGCTGCTGGTGCTGGCGTCGCCGGGCAATCCAGGCGGCGGGCTGATCGCGGGAGAAGACCTCGAACAACTGACCTGGTGGGCCGAGCGGCACGATGTGCTGATCGTCAGCGATGAATGCTTCGCGCCGTTCCGCTATGAGGGCGATTGGCTCAGCCTGGGGACGCTGCCCCGCGCCCGGCGGCGGACGTTGACTGTCGGCAGCGTCAGCAAGAGTCATGGCCTGGCCTCGCTGCGGGTCGGCTGGCTGGCGGGACATCGACATCTGGTGCGCGCCTGTCAGGTGAGCGCGGCCCTGCGAATGACGACCGTATCGTCGATGGCACAGCAAGTAGCCGAGACAGCCCTGCGTCAGCCGGTGGCGTCGTTTGCGCCGGTGGTGAGCGAACTGGCGGCCCGGCGGCGCTACGCTTACGAAAGGCTTCAAGCGCTGGGGCTGAAGCCAGGCTGGCCCGTCGGCGGTTTCTTCTTCTGGGTGCCGGTCTGGGAGATGGGTCTGTCCGGACGCGAGTTCGCGGCAAGGCTGCTGGAGCAGAAGCGCGTTCAGGTGACAGCGGGCGACCTCTTTGGGCCGAGCGGTTTGGGACACGTCCGGATCAGTTTCGCGGCCGACGACGGCCGGCTGCGCGAGGGACTCGGACGGATCGCGGAGTTCATGGGTAAATTGCAGGGACAGATCGCGCCCGGGCAGAAAAAGGCCGCATGAGGAGAAGCAGACAATGAGTGTGGTCCCAAACGGTCCCATGTTTCGCATTCCGGGCTGGGTGAAGGACCTCGAATCCTTCCGCCGCTGGATGGAGTCGGAGGAGTTTCCCGAGCAAGGACGGCTGTCTCACCTTGATGGCGATCTGTGGGTGGACATGAGCCTGGAAACCGTCGCTCACAATCTGGTGAAGGCGCGGATGACGTTCGGCCTGGACACCTTCGTTGTGAATCAACAACTCGGCCATGTGTTTTCTCATGGAATGCGGCTGACCCATCCCGAAGCGAAACTCTCGACGGAACCCAAGGTCCTGTTTGCCAGTAACGAGGCGTTTCAGCGTCAACGGATCAAGATCCCCAAGGGAGACGCTTCCCTCGAACTGATCGGTTCGCCTGAAATGGTGCTGGAGATCGTCAGCGATTCTTCAGAGGTCAAGGATACCCAGGTGCTGCCGGACCTGT
>JBBSDR010001199.1:0-3179 GCA_038240465.1 Gemmatales bacterium | reverse complement strand
TGCTCTTGGCAGAAAGAGCAGGCGAGCCGCCTGCACCACGGAGGAGGAAGACGACATGGAACTGATCGAGGCCCGTTCGATCTTCAGTCCCGCGACCGGCTTCATTCAGCGCGGCGGCTTCAACTGGACCTGCAACCCCTACGTCGGCTGCACCTTCTCCTGCGCTTATTGTTACGCAGCGTTTCTGCCGCAGAATCGCCGGCCGGTCGAGGACTGGGGCAAGTGGTTCCAGGCGAAGAAGAACGCTATCGAGATCGCCCGCAAGCAGGCGAAGAAGGTCGCTGGACAGGCCGTCTACATCTCGAGTGTGACCGATCCATACATGCCGGTTGAGCGCAGCCTCGGCCTGACGCGCGGCATCCTCGAAGAACTGGTGCCGCATCAGCCGCGCCTGCTGATCCAGACGCGTGGGCCGCTCGTGGTGCGCGACATCGACGTGCTGAAGCAGTTCCACTCGGTCCGTGTCAACATGAGCATCACGACGGACAGCGAGGCGGTGCGTCAGGTCTTCGAGCCGAAGGCCCCGCCCCTCGAAAGACGCTGGCAGGCGCTCGAAGAGTTGCGGGCGTCGGGGCTGACGGTCGGCGTCTGTGTGACGCCGACGCTGCCGATCGAGGATGTGGATGGTTTCGTGAAGCGGCTGGTGGAGTTCGCGCCGGACGTCCTGGTGACTCAGTACTTCCACGACAGCGGCGGCGGCTTCGGTGCGGACACCGGCGAGAAGGCGCGAGACAGCCTTGAGCAGTTTCGCTGGACGGAGGAGGACTATCATCGCTTTGTCGCCCGCTTGCGCGAGCGGATGCAGGTGTTCGAGGCGGAGCAGGGATTCTTCCCGCCACCGATCGCAGAACATCGTTAAGTGTGTGCTGCATCGTTGCAGAACCGTGATAGGAGAACCCAACCCGTTTTCTTCACTGTCGCGGCAACTCAGACATCGTCGGTGGAGAGGCGGTCCTGGGCGGCGTGGCGTACACGAAGAACGTTGACCGTTTCTCCTTCAATGGTGAAAAGGATGCGATACGCGCTCCGAAGACGACGATAGAGCATCTCGCGAAGTTCCAGCCCGAGTTCGGTTGCCTCGTCGGCAAGCGGACAGCGCTGGGGGCTGGCGACCAGGGACTGAATTGTCAAAAGAAGTTCGGCATGCAACCGTGCGGCAGCCGAGGGAGACCGCTCGTGCAGCCAGGCGACCGCCGCACGGATATCGGCCCTTGCTCGGGGAAAGATTTGAACGGAGTGTGCCACGAATCACTCGGGCTTGACCTGAGGGAGGTTGAACTCTGCGGCGAGGTCAGCCATGTATTCCTCAAATGGCATCCCCCGCCCGGCCTGGACGTCCTCCAGGGATTCGCGCAGGATCGCCAGTTCTTTGTCGCGGTCGTACGGTTCCGCGGGTGGGGCGAGGTCGTCGGTCGCAAACACCTCGACGCGCACCCGGGCTCCCTCGGGCAGTTGCGCCACGCCATCCAGGATGATCACCCCGTTGACGATCGTGCCTTCCAGTGTCATCGGTCCCCTCCGGGATTTGCTCAGCACTTTGGAATCCGCAGTCTCATCTGGCGATATCGCCTACTAAGGCAGTGCCATTGTATCATGCGTCCGGAGAATCTCAAAATAGCCCGTGGACGTGGTCAATTTACCACTCACAACTCTGACTGGCGAGGCAGACGGTCAGCAGGAAAAGCACTGGGGCCCGACCCGTTTTCAGTTTGTGTGACGCCGACGCTGCCGATCGAGAATGCGTGGCTTCGTGGAACGACTGGCGACGTTCGGGCCGGACCACCTGGTGCCACGGTATGATCACGACAGCGGGACCTTCGGCAGGGACACCCGCAAGAAGGCACGCGAAAGCCCGCGACACTCTCGCGCAATTTCAGTGGTCGGAGGAGGACTATCATCTCTTCGTCGAGCGATTGAGCAGACGAGTGAAGGTGTACGAGGCGGAGCAGGGATTTTTCCCACCGCCGCCAACGGTGGAGTCGTAATTCGCCGCTACTTCTTCCGTCGGCCACGGGAGGGGGTGCTCTTCGGCGGTAGCTCTCCCGCCTGTGCCGCTACGAGCGACTCATAGGCATCGGCCAGGCGGAAACTGCGGCCTTTGGTGGAGGAGTTCTCGATCACCAGGAAGCCCGCCTGCACCCACTTCGAGCAGAGAGCGGAAGCCGAACGGGCGGAGCACTTGAAATAAGTCGCGACATCTCGGGAGGTGACAGCTCTCATCCGCAAAAACAGCCCAAGCGCCTGACGCTGTTGAGGAGTCAATCCCCGTAACAACGGTGTCTGGTCCAGGGCGTTCTGCCGGCTTGCTTCCACGGCTCGCGCGCGCACATTCCCGAATGCCTCTGCCATGCCCACGCAGAAATACTCGACGAACGGCGTCACATCAGCTTCCGCCCGACCGAAGTAGTAATTATGGCTCGCGCCGACAGCCAGTCCGGCATAGTATTCCTCCAGGTTGGCCGCGTAGTATTCCTCCAGCGAGTAGATGCCGTTCAGGCCGTAGCCGTTGCGGTGCAGGATAAGGTTCGTGAGCAGCCGGGCTGTTCGCCCGTTGCCATCGAAATACGGATGAATGGTGGCGAACTGGTAGTGGGCGAGTGCGGCGGCCACCGGGACAGGAAGTTCTCCCTCGGCAAGGGATTCGTTCACCCACCTCACGAGGTTCCGCATGAGATCGGGAACGTCGTTCGCCTCCGGCGGCATGTAGACAATCCTTCCCGTGCGCCCTTCGCGAATCACGTTCTGGCCGTCACGATACGGCGTGGCCTTTGGCTTTCCGGTCAGCACAAGGCCGTGAATCGCGCGAATCTCCTTCTCGGTGAGTCGGGTTGTCTCTCTCCCCAGACGTTCGACGTGTTCGAGTGCGGCAAAGTAGTTCTTCACTTCCGCCTCGTCCCGCTCGCGGCCAGGGAAATTACCCTCGCCCTCAACCACCGCTTGAACCTGGGGGGGCGTGAGTTGGTTACCCTCGATCTGAGTAGAGAAGTGCGTCGAGAGCAGGCGAGCGGTGCGTCGAAGTGAGTCCAGCATCAAGGGGGTCAGCGGCAAGGATGCCACCATCTGCCGATTGGCCTCGATGGCCATGAGCGCCTTGGCCGCTTTTGCAGTGAGAGAGAAACGTGGGTTGAACATGGGGCAGCCTCCTCGGGACAGGCTACACCCTGGCGGAGAATTCGTCA
>JBBSDR010001198.1:0-3179 GCA_038240465.1 Gemmatales bacterium | reverse complement strand
TGCTGCTCGACTGCGGCAGCGGCTTCCGCGAACTGGGGCGATCCCTGCAACAGCGATGGAACACTCCGGGCTACACAGGCGCGCGCACGGCTCATGTCCTGGTCACGCATCCGCACATGGACCATTCCTTCGGCACGCCCTTCTTCTCGCCCTACTACGATCCGCGCAATAACTTCACCATCTGGGGCACCCAGAAGGTGCTTGAGAGCCTTCAGGCGGTATTGAGTCCAACGGCCGAGATGAGCCACGTCTACTTCCCGCCGACGTTCGACATGATGAAGGCGCTGCGGCGCATGGAGGAGATCAAAGCCGGGCAAGTGTTCCAGATGGGCGAAACGAAAATCAGCAGCTATAGCCTGCGCCATCCCGGCGGTTGTCTGGCGTTTCGCCTGGAGCGCGGCGGCAAGGTGTATGTCTTCGCGACCGACCACGAGCAGCCGGACCCTCCCGACATCGAACTGGCGGAATTCGTGAAGGGGGCCGACGTCCTCTACACCGAGGGCCAGTACACGCAGGCAGAGTACGAGGGAAAGGAAGCGCTGCCCGGCGAAGGGGCATTGTCGCGGCGCGGCTGGGGCCACAGCAGCATTGAGGCCTGTGTGACGACGGCGCTCGCGGCGGGGGTGAAGTGTCTGCACCTGGGCCATCGCGACCCGGCCCGCAGCGATGCCGACCTGGCCCGGCTGGAGAAGTTCGCTCAGGACCTCGCCGGCGCTGCCTGCCGGGTGATCGTGCCGCACGAGGGAATGACGGTGTCGTTGTGATTGGGGGAACTGAAACGAAGCGAACTCTGTCTTATCCCTGGCTGGCGCGGTACACTGATTCTACTTACCCTTTTTCACACGCTCGTTCGTCAGGAGGTGCAACGGTGAGACGCCTGATTCTGAGCTGCACGCTGATGGTCCTGTTCGTCGCTCCCGCCGTGCGGGCCGACGACTCTCCAAAGGCTGCCATCACGCGCAAGGTTCTCAAGTCGAAGAAGATGACCGTCGATTTCGACGACGCCCGTCTCGAAGAGATTATCGAGGAACTCAAGGAAAAGACCGGCCTGAAGTTTATCCTCGACGCCAAGGGCGGCGTCTCGCGCAACTCCAAGTTGACCTACAAGGCCAAGGACAAGACCCTTGAGGAGGTTCTCGCGGCCCTGTTCGCCAAGAACGACCTGGGTTACTTCATCGACCAGAGCAAGGCCTACGATGGACTGATCAAGATCACCAAGGGCGGTGAGCGCGGTTACGAGAAGGGCAAGGAACCCAAGTAAAAGTGTGTCGTGCCGCTTGCGGCCTGGCGGTCTTCGCCTCTGCCTGGCCGCTTGCGGCCCACAGGAGATAGTTATCGTGCATCGTGCAGCCTGGTTCGCGGCCGGTCTCGGGTTGATGTTGGCACTCGGGAGCGCGGCGGCGGAACCCGCCGCCGTCGAGAAGATCATCCAGCGGCTTGGCAGTCCTGATCCGAAGACGCGTTCCGCCGCTCAGAAGGCCCTCGAAGCGCTCGGTCCCGACGCCCTCCCTCTCCTTCGCAAAGCCCTCAACCATCCCGATCTCGAAGTCCGCAAGCGCATCGCCGAGACGGTCCCCTCCCTGGAGACCGCCCTGCTTGTCGCGCCCAAACTCGTCACGCTCAAGGTGGAGAAGAAGACCGCCCGGCAGCTGCTCGACGAGTTGGCCAAACAGACCGGCTACAAGATTGACGTCTGGAACGACGATCAGCGCGACCTGCACACGCTCGACCTGGACCGGGTCCCCTTCTGGAAAGCCATTGACGAGATCAGCCGGCGCAGCGGTCTCGGTCCGGTCGTGGGCTACGGCGACGATCACCTGCGCTTCCAGAAGGAGAATGGCTTCCCCGCTCACATCGCACACGCTGGGGCGTTTCGCTTTGTGCCAACGAACTTTCAGCACAATCGCTCGCTGACCTTTCGCCGCATCGGCGAGCCGGATAAGCCCGCCGAGCGCTCCGACACGCTGACGCTCAACTTCAGCCTGCACGCCGAGCCGAAGGTGCTGATGCTCAGCATGGGTGAGCCGCAAGTGCTGGAAGCGATCGACAGTGAAGGCGCCTCGCTGATGCCGCCTCCGCCGCCGCTTGAGGACCCCCGCGTCCCGGGCGCCGTGCCGCGCCGGGCGATGCGCTATGGCAACGGTTACGCCGCAGTGAGTTTGCAAGGCGCGATCAACCTTGGCCGTCCCGCCGAGAAAGCGCGCGGCGTCAAACTGCTGCGCGTCGGTCTGCCTCTGAACATTCTTGTCGAGCAGAAGCCGGAAACCGTGGCCGAGAAAATCCTCGAGGTCAAGAACAAGAAGGTGGTTGTCGGCACGACGACGTTCCACATCGATAGCTGCGAACTGACGCCGGAAAAGCAATATCGCCTGAAGATGTCGGTGACGGAGGACAACCTCGATCCGACCGATTACACCTGGATGAACACGCTCTACCGGCGGGTCGAACTGGTCGATGACAAGGGGAACAAGTATCAGACCAACGGCACGAGTTGGAGCCACAGCGCTCCCAACCACGTTCAGGTTACATTCAACTATGGGATGCCGGGAGGCGCGATGGGAGCGCCACAGAAGATGACCTACCAGGTCTGGAAGACGATGCCGTACTCAGTGCGGATCGAACTGCGCGATCTGCCTCTCCCCTGAAAATCAAAATCCGAAAAAAGAGGAAGAGAAGCGGGGGCGTGTTCTTCTCTTGTCTTCTTTTCGGCTGCGAAGACTCCGGTCGCTTACGCTCCCGGCTCGCCTGGCCAGAGCAACTGCCGTGCGTTCTTTGTTTGAGGGGGGCTTTCATGCTGACGATTTTTGGCAGGCCACATCGTAAAGGGGGGTTTTGCGATGGCCTTTCACGCCGCGACTTCCTGACGGTCGGCGGCACGCTGTTCGGCGGCGCCCTGGCGCTGCCCAACCTGCTGGCCGCCGAGGCTCAGTCGGGGACTCGCTCTTCCCACAAGGCCATCATCAATGTCTTTCTGCCGGGCGGACCGCCGCACCTGGACATGTGGGACCTCAAGCCGGACGCGCCGAGCGACATTCGCGGCGAGTTCAAGCCGATCGATACCAGCGTCCCCGGCATCCGCATCTGCGAACACTTCCCGCGCATCGCCAGGATGGCGGACAAGTTCACTTTCGTGCGCTCCCTCTCCGGCAATAGCGGCGACCACGATGCCTTCCAGTGCA
>JBBSDR010001197.1:0-3181 GCA_038240465.1 Gemmatales bacterium | reverse complement strand
GACCCCTTTTCCGGGCCTGGCACTGCTCACTTGCTCGGACCTCGACAAGGATCTTGAGAAGTGGCAGGAGCCGTTCTGGACTTGACCACATAAGTTACTCGTATAATTGGTTTTACAAGAAAGTCCCTTGACAACCGACACCTGATCGGCTTGTATCGGCTTCTGATGAGGTAGGATGCGTGAAGCCCACGGACCCATCCAGCACTACGCAGCCCCCGGAAGCTCCGCCGCCCGATTCGGCCTCGACATCCGCGCCACCGCCTCAGCCGACGATTCACGAGGCGGAGCGGGCTTCAGGTCCGTCGGGAGCGGTGCTGTGGGGACCTGAAATTGACCTCGTCGCAGCCCTCGCGCGACGGCGGGCAGGGATTGATGTCGTGGTTCGCGGCGATGACGTGAACGTCAATCGGCGGCTGGCCTTGCAGATCGAGTCCGCAGTGGGTCCGGCTGAGCGAGGAGTTCCGCACAAGCAATCGGCTGGTCCCCTGGCGCTGCCGCACTTCCAGCAAGTGACGCCGCCGCCAATTGGCCACACGTTCTACGAGACCGACAAGAGGAAGGCGAGGAAGAAGAAGCCATGAAGTACTTCACTCCCGAGCGGTACGTCGCATTGCAGGACTTCTCCAACGACGAGGCGATGAATGCCGCCGACGCCGTCTGGGAAGAGGCGAGCGAGCAGTACGCTGCCTACCTGGACACGGTTCGAGCGCAGTTCCCGGCCGGATTACGGCAAATCGATGAGAGTTATTACCTCCACGACTCGATCGTCCGGGGTATGGGGCGGCGCGGGCCGTTCTTCGTGATGATTCTTCAGCTCGATACCCCGCCTCAGTCGATCCTGACCATCACTTACGACCTGGTTGAGGACCCCATCATCGTCGAGGACGCGCTGCCGCCGGCTCTCTGCGGGACCGGCTCCATCGTGGGCTGGCAGTACAACGAGATCGAGCTGGTTTCCAGCGATCCGTCGACGTGGCGAGAATCTCTTCTTCTGGGCAACGGCTGGGAAGTGTCGTTGCACTTCCGCGATGTCCAGGTCGAGGAGGTGGAAGCCGTCCTCCCGGCTCCGCGAAATGGTGTTGCCGCTAACGTCTCCTTCGTTCAGCAACACGCGGCCCACGGATGAGGGCCAGGCAAAGGTGACAGCAAGCGTTGGAAAGGAAAAGGAAAGGAAAAGAGGTCAAGCCTCAGGGGTCAGACAGAACTCCTCACGACACTACCGCTGGTTATTATTGTAAAAAACCAGCTAAAACGATCATACAAGGGGTCGCACCCCGATCCAAATTGTTCGTGGCCGCGAGCGGCTGGGCGGCTGTCGCGCTCGTCCGGGCCTGTCCCCCCTACGCCGCCTTCTCCGTGAGCGCGCAGTCAATGGACCGTGTGTTGACCGGGGAAAGTGCCGTTAGGGGACAACAGGACTTCTTGTCTCTCACCCAGAAGCTGGCTATCGAAGTATTCGAGGAAACCAGCCACTCCCAGCAAACCAAACCGCCGAGGAGCATCGATGAACCCGACGACGGCTTGCCAGATGCAGGTTTCTTTTCCATCCGACACGCGAAGAGTGACCTGGACACAACGATAGCCCAGGACTGTCCCACCGACACCCTGCGCTTCGCCCACAGGCGCCCCTGTCAGGTCAAGACCAATCTGGTGGGCCACACGAAGTGGAAAGATGGTGTCGTCAGATCCAGAATCAAGGCGTGAATCAATCGGATCGAGGCCGTTCGGCCCCACTACCCCGACTGAAAAAATAGGCAGATGCCGAACACTCGCCCCCCGAAGAGTCGCAGACGGGCGCCGGAGCCTGACAGGGAGATAGGGGAATCGCAGCATGCAACTCGGCCCTCCGCTGGCAATTACGCTTCGACGTAACTGTTGACGCAGCGTGAGGGGTCTTGTCCGGCTGCGAGAATCAGGTCGTGAAGTGTATCGGGATCGTCTGTACTTGCAACGATCGCGGTGCCGTCTGGATTCCAGGCGATCCATTTCCCGGCGTACTTCGAGAGCTCGTCCAGTGGAAATTCGTGGCGGTTCTTGATAAACACGCGCATCTGCGCCGCATAGTCGTCGATCGTCTGTTTCTCACTCATGGCGTCCTTCCTCGCCAACTCGACCTTGCCTCACGAACCGCTCGCGGGAGCCGCTCCGGCCAGTTCGTAGGTGCGGCCATTGCTGACGGCGTTGACGTTGCGGAGAGAGAGTTGATAGAGGCGTTTGCCCGTCTCGGTCGGATAGTCGCCGGTCAGACAGGCCCGGCAAAGATGCAGAGTTTGGTGCACAGGTCCTTTGGCGCATGGAAAAGGCCTCGCCGTAACTATTGAGAGCGAAGCCTTTTATGTTAATACACCAGACAGGACTTGAACCTGTAACCTTCGGTTCCGTAGACCGATGCTCTATCCAATTGAGCTACTGGTGCGAAGGGGCTCCTCACAACCTGATCGTACTATAGGCGGCGCCTTGCCGGGTGTCAATGGTGCCGGCGATTGCTGTCGGGCGGATTGTACCGGCCGCAACGATCCGCCCGATTCTGCGTCGCCTCGTTCCCCCCAATCCCTTTCTTTTCCCACGGATGCGTTTGACGCGAATCCTTCAGGAGGCAATGGTTGACCGGAGTTTCACTACCTACCAGCGTCAGGAGGACGTCACCGTGGTTATCCGTTCCCGCTACCTGCTGGCGGCAGCCCTGGGGTTGTGCGCCGCACACCTCATGCCGGCCCAGGAACCGGGGCGCCTCGGCCTGGATCGGGTCCCGGCGCTGCCAGCCGTCTCTGCCAATCAGCAACTCGCCAATATCATTGCGCGACAGCTCAAGGAAAGCGGACACCTGCACAACTATCGCATCGACCTCGCCTGTCGCGGCAGTCTCGTCGAGATGAGCGGCCTCGTCACCGATCAGACCCAGTCCGACGAGGCCCTTCGCCTCGTTCAGGGCGTTCCGGGCGTCGAGCGCGTCATCAATCGTCTGGCCATCGGCCAGGGCAGCGTCGTGCAGGCCCAGGCCGAGAAGCCCGCCGCGCCGGCCGCGCCGCCAGCGCTGCCCGTGCTGCCGGAACCGGCCGAGTCCATCGAGAAGAAGAAGGAGCCGGCCACCGAACCGCTGCCGCTGCTGGCAGTGCCGAGTGCCGCGCAGTTCGACCTGAACCCGCCGCGCATGCCGCCCTACGCCTGGCCGACCTACGCG
>JBBSDR010001196.1:0-3182 GCA_038240465.1 Gemmatales bacterium | reverse complement strand
TGCACCTGACCGGGCCGGCATAACGGTGTTTCGAGGTAGACTGGCTCTCTGGCGGGCGGCGGGAATCAGTCACGGCGCGACCGACGAGTTGGGCGACAACGCGGTCGAGAACGTGGTGACCGTTCACGATCTGCATGCGACGATGATGCACCTGATGGGTGTCGATCACAAGCGGCTGACGATCAAGTTCCAGGGACGCGACTTCCGCTTGACGGACGTGCATGGCAACGTGGTACAACCGATCCTCGCCTGACGCATCCACGGAAGAGCCATGACAGAACGAAAACCGCGCTATCCCATGGAAGAGTTCGCTCGTCGCGGCGACGAACTCTATGAGCGAATCCGTCCCCAACTCGGCGACGAGAACCGGGGACGGATCGTGGCCATTGACATCGAGACTGGCGAGTTTGTCGTCGCTGATGAGATGTTGCTGGCCACGCAGGCTCTGCTGAAAAGGCTTCCCGACGCGCAGATCTGGTGTGTGCGGATTGGATTTCCTGGTGTCTATCGAACCGGGTTAAGGCTGTTGCCCGATTAACGATGATCACCGGGACCGTCAATTCAACTCTGGATGCCACATTACCGCTCATTCTCATTGACGTGAATGGCCGGCAACACTCAATCATCGCCGTGCTTGACACGGGATTCGGCGGATCCCTTGCGCTTCCTCCCTCGCAAATCGCTTTTCTCGGATGGCCCTGGGTGAACAGGGTCCGAGGTGTTCTCGCGGACGGGAATGGTTATGTGCTCGAAGTGTACGAAGGGACAATCCTCTGGGATGGCCAGATACATCAGGTCAATGTTCAGGCTCTCGATAGCTACCCGCGCGTCGGAATGAAACTCCTTCACAACCACGAAATCAAGATCACCGTCGTTGACGGTGGAGGGGTGACCATCCAGCCCCTGACCATCCCATGAAGGCCAGAAAAACGAGATGGTCACCCACAGTTCCGGCCTTCCGGCTTCACTCACTCCTTGATCGGCTTTCGCGTCTTCACCTTGCCGATCCGATCGTCATCCGATGCGTACTCGTAAATCAGCGTCTCGTTGCCCGGTTGCTGCTCCAGCACCGGCGCCTGATTCTTTCCGATGCCTCGTGGAGCATAGCGAACCGTCCGCGCCTCGATGGCCCGCCCTTTCGCGTCCTTCTTGACTACCAGCGCGCCGTCGGCGGTGAAATCCTCCTTCGACTTCTCGCGATGCCGTGTCCAACCGAGCGGCTTGCCGGACTCGTCGTAGTGATACTCGTCGCGCCAGCTCTTCTTCATCTCTACCAGCGGATCGACGTAGTTCTTGCTCACCTCCGCATCGGCGTAGTCGATCTCCTTGATGCGGTGTTTCTCGTCATAGGTGCGTTTCTCGTTGTCGAGGCTGAAGAACGTCACAAACCCCGGCGCGGAGTAGTACTTGCTATTGTGGACGAAGACGCCGATATCGACGCGGTTCGATTCGAGCTTCGATCCCGGCTCGACCGGCCGGCGCTCCTGCCAGGCGACGATCAACTCGGCCTTCGTCCCCTCCTTGTTCAACGGCTTGATGGTGACTTTTTTCGGATCGCCGCGCAGCAGCACCCAGTGATAGGCCAGCGGCTTCTTGTTGATGTCGCGGCTGTCCTCGGCGCTGACCACCATTCGCCGTTCGTACTTCGTCGAGCGCATGACGCGAGCGATGGCGGAGGGCGTGTCGAAAAGGCGTTCGCCGCGCGGTTCGGCGTCGAAGTAATCGCGGCCCGGGACGGGCGTGTCCTCCTCGACGACGCGCAGATTCACCAGCGGCGGCACATCCTCGGCGCGAATCTCATGGGCCGTCTTGACCATCTTCAGCGGATCGAGGTTGCTGCCCTCGAAGACGCTCGGATGCGCCTTGCCGGTCAGGTAATCCTCTGGCCCCTTGAGGTTCTTGTTGCTCGAGCGAAAGATCATCTGCACGGCAGGCATCAAGGCGTGTTCCTTGAGCAGCAGTTGCTTTACTTCGGGCCGAAAGGCGGCGAGCGTCGCGGCCACGGCGTCCATGAAGACCACGTCCGAGCCGGACGATCCCTGCGACGTGATGACATACGGTGTGTTGGCCGGGAAGACGTCGCCATAGCCATCGCCCTTGCCGTTGTGGCCGGGGTCGTGATCGCGATGCTCCGGATAGAAGTAGATATGAGCGTTGGTGTACTGGTTGTAGAGCATGAGAATGTTGCGCGCGTCGGTGTAGCCGAGCCGCGTCATGCTGCGCCAGTAGGTCTGGTCAACCATCGCCACGGAAGCGTTGCCCAGGACGATGCCGCTGTAGAAGAACTGCGTCTGCAAGCCGCGATGCAGCTGCATGCCGCTCCTGGCCTCCTTGACCTCCTTGCCGAACCGGATGCGCGCCAACTGCGGGAACCAATCGAAGTGCATGCTGGAGTGGTCCTCGTCGTGATTGTCGTAGTAATCGCCGACATGGCCCGCCGCGGTGCCGTCCTTGTGCCATTTTCGCAGCAGATCGCTGATCTCGCCCCATCCTTGAGAGATGGGCTTTTCCTTGAGCGCGTCCGGCTTCTCGAAGAAGCAAACGAAGAAGCCTCGGGCCACATCCCAGGCGGTATTCTTGTCGCTGACCTCGACCACGTTCCCCTTCAGCTTCGCCGCCTCGACCTTGGCCGGCCACATCCGCAGCGGCGTCGCCTTGGCGGCATCCTCGACGGCCTTCTTGAATCGCTCGTCGTCGCGCAGACTCTCCAGGTCCGGATCGTTTTTCAGGTGTTTGGATTCCGCGAAGCCGGCAGCGATGGCGAGGCTCAGACTGGCAAACGCCTCGTCTTTCTTGCCCTGGCGAGCCAGGGCGCAGGCCAGGTTATAGTGAGCGCCGGGGTAGTGGGGAGCGAGGCGAATCGACTGCTCGCACTTCTTCTGTGCGGCGGCATCGTCGCCCTTGCGCATCAGGGCCGTGGCCTCGTCAAGCAAGCTGCTGTACTGAGGCGCGATCCGAGGCTGCTGGAAGACGCCTGGCGTCTCCTGAGCCGGCGCCAGGCTTGCCATCCAGCACATCGCCGCGAGCGTCCATCGAGTTCGCATCGGTCCTCCTTGCAACGGGTTCGCCGCGACGCGAGTTTTCGAGCGGAGCGCGTCCGGCGTTATCGCGCCACACCGCTCCGGGTTAGCAGCGGATCGCGTGCTGCGTCATCGCGCCACTCGCTCCGCTCGAAGACTCGC
>JBBSDR010001195.1:0-3184 GCA_038240465.1 Gemmatales bacterium | reverse complement strand
GGATCACGTCGGTCAAGGTGGTCAAGGGCATCATCTACACCACAACCAAGGTCAAGGACAGCAAGACTTACACCATCGCCAACCGCAACGACACCGACCGCGTCGTCCTCGTCGAACATGCCAACCGCACCGACTTCCATCTGACGAGCAAGGACAAGCCCTGGGAAACGGCTGCTGATTTCCATCGCTTCAAGGTGACGGCGCCTGCGGGCAAGACGACCGAATACACCGTCAGCGAGGAAAAGGATTTCGGCTCCAATGTCGTCCTGACCAACAGCGACGATCAGAACATTCGCATCGTCATCAACCAGCCGGTCACCAGCCCGGGGATCAAGACGGCCCTGGAGCGGGCGCTGAGCCTGCGCGGCAAGATGGCGGTCACCCAGCGGGAAATGCAGCAGCAGGAGCGGCAGTTGCTGGTCATCACGCAGGACCAGGACCGTCTGCGGAAGAACATCAAGGAGATGCCTCCCGAGGCCGTCGCCTACAAGCGCTATCTGAAGAAGTTCGACGATCAGGAGACTGAAATCGAGCGTCTGCAGAAGCTCATCAAGGAGTTGCAGGACAGCGAACACGCCGAACGCAAGAGCTACGAAGCCTTCCTCTCGAATCTCTCTGTTGAGTGATTCTTCGCCGCTTGCGGCCTGGCGGGTCCAACCGCCAGGCCGCAAGCGGCACCCCTCTCACAACCTCGGATCGATCGGCTCACTTTCCAGGGCGAGCAGCGCGAAAACACACTCGTGGACGCGCCGCAACGCATCCCGGCGGACGAAACGTTCCAGTGCCTCGATTCCCAGGGCAAACTCGCGCGCGGCCAGCGATCGCTTGTGTCCCAGGCCGCGCTCGCGCAGCCGATCGAGGTGTTCCGGCATCATGTAATCCGGCCCGTAGATGATGCGCAGATACTCGCGTCCCCGGCACTTCAGCGCCGGCTGAACCTTGTCGCGTCCCGTCGAAGCCGGCACGAAATCGAGCGGCTTGACGACCATGCCCTCGCCGCCACGTTCCGTGAGTTCTTCCCACCAGCGGATACCCTCATCCCGGCTCGCCTCGATTGTCAGATCGATCACCTTACAGGGCGTCGCGGTCAAGACCGCTTCCGCGGCGGCGCACAATTCTCCAAGCTGCTCCATGTGCCAGATGTGGTTCCTGTCAACGTGGACTGCCGCTTCGGACGCCAGCAGATGAAATGGAGCGAGCTTCAGATCGGCGACCGAGCGCACCGGCCAGCAGTAATGGCGATAGGCGGCAGTGAACGCCTCGGCATCCGTCGCCTTCTCACCAAAGCGCGCCAGCAGTTCGTTCGCTCCTGGCTGCGAGGCAGATTGACACAGGGCTGTCACTGCCTCGGCCAGGGCGACGCGAGAGGCACAGCCGACAGCGGCATACTGCTGGCGCAGCAGGGCCTGGGCCTTGGCCGACCAGGGCATCAACTCGCAATCCAGGACGAACCAGTCCGAGGCGAATCGCTCCCAGAAGCCGGCCCGGTCGAGCGCAGCGCGGACGATGCCGAAGAGTTCGGATTCGAGCGCGGCATCATCGAAGAAGCGGCGGCCAGTGCGCGTGTAGCACGTCCCGGCCAGCGGATCGTCGATGCCGAATCGCTTCAGCGCCGTCGCTGCATCCCGGCAAATGACCAGGACGGCGCGCGAACCCATATGTTTTTCCTGGCAGACCGCTTGTGACACGCCCCTGTCGCCGAAGTAGGCGAACGCCTCGGCCGGATGCTCGAGCAGTCCAGGGCGGCGGCTCGTCTCCGTCGGCGACATTGTCGGCGGCAGGTAGACCAGCCAGCGCGGGTCGATGGCGAATCGACTCATCACCTCCAGGGCCGCCCGCGCCTGGTCCTCGCGCACGCTCAGCCGGCCTTGCAGCCGGGTCTCGACGAGGCGCTTGCCGACAACGTCGTCAAGATCGAGCAGGTCGTCGGCGGAAGCGGGGGCGGCCGGCTTCAGCGGGCGGACTGGCTCGCAGTACGTCATCGCCGCGGGGACCGAGACCAGCTCGCGTTCGGGATAGCGCAGAGCGGTCAGCTTGCCGCCGAAAACGCAGCCGGTGTCGATGTTGATCGTGTTGTTGATCCATTCCGCCTCCGGGATCGGTGTGTGGCCATAGACGACGGTCGTCTTGCCGCGATACTCCGCCGCCCAGTTGAGGCGCACCGGCAGGCCGAACTCGTCGGTCTCTCCCGTCGTCTCGCCGTAGAGGGCAAAACTGCGCACAGTCCCCGAGGCCCGGCCTTGCAGGTCCTCGCGCAGCCCGGCATGGGCCACGACGAGCCGGCCCTCGTCGAGGACGTAGTGACTGAGCAGCCGGTCGAGGAACGTCGCGACACCCTTGCGGAATTCCTCGCTCTCGGCTGCAAGTTGATCGAGCGACGCCTGCAGACCGTGAGCGATCTTGACCTTGCTTCCATGCAAGGCGCGGGACAGCTTGTGATCGTGGTTGCCGGCGACGCAGAGAGCGCGTCCGGTATCGATCATGCGCATCACCAGCCGCAACACGTCGGGAGTGCGCGGCCCGCGATCGACGAGGTCGCCGACGAAGACCGCCTTGCGTCCCTCGGGATGACAGAGGAGACCATCGAGGTCAGGACGGTAGCCAAGCTGCTGAAACAGGGCGATCAACTCGTCGAAGCAGCCGTGAACGTCGCCAATGATGTCGAAGGGGCCAGTTTCGCCGCGACGATCGGTCCACAGCGGCACGCGCTCGACGACTGCCTGCTCGATTTCCTCGACGCTGGACAGGACGTGGACCCCCTTGAATCCTTCGCGCTGGAGCGAGCGCAGCGACTGGCGCAGCAGGCGAACGTGGCTGCGAACCACATGCGGCCCAAAGGCGCGATCCGGCCGCTGCTGGTTGCGCGCATGGCACAGGTCGGCCGGCAGATCGAAGACGATCGCGCTGACGAGGTAGTGATACTTGCGGGCCAGTTCGAGGAGCGGCTTGCGCGCGTCGGCCTGGACGTTGGTTGCATCGACGACCGTGAGCCGCTTGCCGGTGAAGCGCTTGGCCGCGACAAAGTGCAAGGTGTCGAAGGCGTCCTGAGTCACGTCCTGGTTCGACTCGCTGTCGCCGATGAGAGCGCGGAAATAGTCCGACGACAGCACCTCCGTCGGCTTGAAGTGCTTGCGCGCGAACGTCGATTTACCGGACCCGGACGGCCCGATTAGGACGACGAGCG
>JBBSDR010001194.1:0-3184 GCA_038240465.1 Gemmatales bacterium | reverse complement strand
GTCGCGGCTAACCAACGGAGCGCGTGGCGCGATAACGCTGCACGCGCTCCGCTCGAAGACTCGCGTCGCGGCTAACCAAGAGCAAACGGCACTTGCTTCCGTGTCCTCCTTCAGCGAGCATGACAGCAAGCCCCATGACGGATTGCCCGAGCCGGGATGGCCTCTCCAAACCATGAGTATTCCTCGCGAAACCAATGAGAGCGACGGAGCGAAACAACCTTCGTCGGCGACGTCGCGGAGCTTGCTGGCACGAGTGCGGGCGGACGAGCCGAAAGCCTGGGAACGCCTGGTCAGCCTCTATGCCCCTCTGGTCCTCCACTGGTGCCGGCGCGGCGGCCTGCAAGACCAGGACGCCGCCGACGTCTTCCAGCAAGTGTTTCAAGCCGTCGTGGCCCACGTCGGCAGTTTCCGCAAGGAACGCGAGGGCGATACGTTTCGTGGCTGGCTGCGGCGGATCGCGCAGAACAAGCTGCGCGACCATTTCCGCAAGCTGGCGCATGAAGCTCCCGGAGTCGGTGGATCGAGCGCCCTGGAGCGTCTCGGCCAGCTTCCCGAGCCGCAACGGACCGAGGAAGCCGCACCGGAAGAGGAAGAGCGCGGGTTGTACGCGCGGGTCCTCGACCTGATCCGCGCGGATTTCGAGGAACGGACCTGGAAGGCTTTCTGGCAAACGGTCGTGGAGGGCAGGACGCCGCAAGACGTCGCGGCTGACCTGTCCATGAGTCCCGGCGCCGTGCGGGTGGCGAAATCGCGCGTCCTCCATCGTCTCCGCGAAGAACTGGGCGATCTGCTGGAGTAAGGAAGACGGCCCCATGAACGAATCGAACTGCCCCGATCGAGCCGAACTGGCCGCCTTCGACGCCGGCAACCTTTCCGCGCCGGCGTTCGAGCGGATCGCCCGGCACGTCGAACAGTGCAGCGCTTGTGAGTCGGCCCTGGGCGCGCTCGAAAATCACATCGACCCTTTTCTTTCCCGATTGCGGCGAGCAGCGCTCGAAGCTCGTCCAACCGAGGAAGCCGTGCCACAAGAACTCCTGGCGGTTGCCCGGTCCTCCTACAGCGAACACAATCGAGATGGCAACCCCTCTCCCGACGGTCCTCGACGCCTGGGTAAATTCGAGTTGCTCGAAGAGTTGGGACTCGGCTCCTTTGGCCAGGTGTTTCGCGCCCGCGATACCGAACTGGGCCGCATCGTGGCTATCAAACTGCTGCGGGCCGGCCGGCTGGCGAGCCGCGAAGAGGTCGATCGCTTTGTTCGCGAAGCCCGCAGCGCGGCCCAGCTCAAGCACCCCGGACTGGTCGCGCTGTACGAGACGGGACAAACACCCGAGGGCGTGTTTTATCTGGTCGAGGAGTTTGTCGAGGGCGAGACATTGGCCGCTCGCTTGAAGGCAGGGCGGTTCGCGTTTCCACAGGTTGCGGAACTGGTCGCCGAGGTAGCCGACGCTCTGGACTGCGCTCACCGGCATGGCGTCATCCATCGCGACGTCAAGCCGTCCAACATCTTGCTCGACCTGGACGGCCGGCCGCACCTCATGGACTTTGGCCTTGCCAAAAGTGAACTGGATCAGACGCCTGTGACGCTTGCCGGCCAGTTCCTCGGAACGCCTGCTTATGTGTCGCCCGAACAGGCGCGGGGAGAAGCGCATCAAGTCGATGGCCGGACCGACGTCTACAGTCTTGGCGTCGTCCTCTACGAACTGCTGACCGGCGAGCGGCCTTTTCGCGGCAACCAGCAGATGCTTCTCCTTCAGGTATTGAACGACGAACCGAGGCCGCCGCGCCAGCTCAACGACAAGGTGCCGCACGACCTGGAGACGATCTGCCTCAAGGCGCTGTCCAAGGTGCCTGCGCGGCGCTATCTCACGGCCCGGGAACTGGCCGACGACTTGCGCCGCTTTGTGCGCGGGGAGCCGATCCGGGCGCGTCCCGCCGGCCGGGTGGAACGGCTGTGGCGCTGGTGCCGGCGCAATCCGGTGGCGGCCGGTCTGCTCCTGGCCGTCACGCTCAGTTCAGCGGCCGGCATGTGGGAGTTGTCGCGCCTGTCCGATCATCTGGTGCGGACCAGCGCGCTCGAAAGTGCCGCCCAGCAATCGGAAATCCTCGACGAGGTGAACAACTTTTACAGCGCCGACGTGGTCGAGCGCGCCAAGCTCAAGGGCGTCGAGGCCACGCACGACTACGCCACCCGAAAGAACGCCATTCCCTTGCCGGCCACGCTGACCATCGAGCTGGGCAAGCACATCAGCGCCCGAAGCGAATCGGGCGTGCAGGTCCGTCTGTACAGCGACCATCCCTTCCGCACGCGCAAGGAAGGCGGCCCCAAGGACGCCTTCGAGCGCCAGGCGCTGGCCCAGTTGAGAGAAACGCCGGCCCAGCCGTACTACCGATTTGAGGAGTTCCAGGATCGTCCCGTGCTGCGTTATGCGACGGCTCAGCGGATGCAATTGACCTGCGTTCAGTGTCACAACGGCCACCAGGACAGCACCAAGAAAGACTGGAAAGAAGGCGAAGTCGTGGGCGTGCTGGAGATCATTCGGCCTCTGGATCGAGACGTGACCCGAGCGCGCGACGGTCTGCGCGGAACGCTAATCTTGATGGCGGCGATTTCCGGCTCGCTTCTGGGATTGTCCGGCATGATCCTGCTGCTGCGGAATCGGCGACGCGATCCTGCACCCACTTTGCAAGATCGAACCGCGCGAGAAGACGTGTAACACGCCGGCGCTAACACCGGCCCCTTGATGTCCCCTGACACCGACTGGGCATCGAACCAGAACATGCTCCGTTGATGCTCCTGCCGACCTCCGCTTGCGACCCGAGTACCATTCTGACGTGGCAGCCGTGGTGCGGCCCTGGTACTCGGTGGACGGTGATGGACGGGCTGGACGCGGAGAGGTTGATGTCCCTCCTCGACCGCCTTGTCGCGGCCCGCGAGCGACTCGCCGTCCGGTCCGAAACTGCGACTGCGGGCGGTGCGAGGCGAAGAGAGCAGCCGTCCCGTCTCTCCAGCGACGTTGAGCCCGCTGCGGCCAGCGAGACGTGTGACGCGGCTGTCGGCGATGGGGTCAAGTTGCCGGCCGAGGTCGGCACAGCACGAGCTGCCGAAATCCTCGGCGTCAGCAAGGACACGGTCTTGGAGTACAAGAAGAAGGGGCTGCTTCCTTACCGCGATCTGGCCCCGCCC